>NZ_JAVGCZ010000004.1:0-77394 GCF_052928425.1 Glutamicibacter sp. BSL13 | reverse complement strand
GTTGGCGAGCACCGCGGCCAGGGCCGGCAAGGCACCCAGCGGTGCGGCGGCCACCGTGTTGGCCCGCCCGGCAACCGCCCCGGCGATGTCTTCGGTGGTGTGCACCCCATCGGCCACCAGAAGCGGCAGCACCAGGGCCGCTTCCCCCTCCGGCAGGCTTTTCAGGACCTCGGGCAGCTGCGGATGCTGCACGTCGACGTAGGCCTCATGCCAGATGAGCTCCACGCCCTGGTCCCGCAGGGCGCGGTGCCCGGCGGCCTGCTCGGCCAGCTGCTGGCGCAGCCGGTTGATCTGCTCCTGCCCATGCGGGTTGTCCGTGCCGTGCGAGGCGGCCACTACGTGTACCGGGCGCACCGGCTGGTCCCTGCCGGGCTGCGGGCCGGTCACTGTCCCGGCTCCTGGCGGCGCACCAGCTTGTGGTTGGCGGCCTGCGCCTGCGGGCGGATCACAATCTCGTCCAGGTTCACGTGGTGCGGCAGGCTGACCGCGTAGCGGATCACCTCGGCCACGTCCGCCGCGCTCAGTGGTTCGGCCACCCCGGCGTACACCTGCTCGGCGGCCTGCTCGCTGCCCAGCCGGCGCAGCGAGAATTCCTCGGTGGCCACCAGCCCGGGCAGCACCTCGATGACCCGGACCCCGTGCTCGACCTCCTCCAGGCGCAGCGCCTGGGTCAGGGCCCGCTGGGCGGCCTTGGCCGCGTTGTAGCCGCTGCCGCCCTCGTAGCTGGCCAGGGCGGCGGTGGAGGTCAGGTTCAAAACGGTGCCCTGCACGGTGCGCAGGTGCGGCAGCAGCGCCCGGGTCAGGCGCATGGTGCCCATCACGTTCACCTGCAGCATGAAGTCCCAGTCCGCGTCCTTGGCCTGGGCCAGGTAGTCGACCCCGCGGGCCCCGCCGGCCACGTTGATGACGGTGTCCACCCCGCCGGCGGCAAGGATCCGGGAGGTCAGCTCGTCGACGCTGTGCTGCTCGCTGACATCCCCGGCCAGCGCGATGGCCCCGGTGTCCGCGGCCAGGCTCTGCAGCCGCTCGGCGCGCCGGGCGATGGCGTAGACGCGCCATCCTTCCTGGCGCAGGGCCCTGACGGTGGCCTGGCCGATGCCGCTGGAAGCCCCGGTGACGACGGCGGATCGTTCGGTGGCGGGGGCTGGGGAGTTTTCATGGTTGGTCATGGCACCAGAATAGAACGGCGCGGCGGCCCACCACGAGCGGGGTGAATGACTCTTACGCGCTGCCCGCCGGGTGTCCCACCCCATGGGCCGCAATGCCCGCCCGGGCGAGGAAACATGAAACAATGGCTTACATGGCAGAAGAAAACTTGGGCACAGACACGCCCAACACGGTTTCAGTTCCCGACAAGCCCGCATTGGAAGGCCTGGAGGAACGTCTTTCGTCCCGGTGGCGCACCGAGGGCACCTATCACTTCAATGAGGACACCAGCCGCGAGGCGGTGTACTCCATCGACACTCCCCCGCCGACCGCTTCCGGTTCGCTGCACGTGGGCCACATGTTCTCCTACACCCAGACCGACGTGGTGGCCCGCTACCAGCGGATGAGCGGGAAGAACGTGTTCTACCCGCTGGGTTGGGACGACAACGGCCTGCCCACCGAGCGCCGCGTCCAGAACTACTACGGGGTGCGCTGCGACCCGTCCAAGCCCTACATCCAGGACTACCAGCCGCCGGCCAAGCCGGCGAAGAACCAGCGCGACTGGGACGTGGTCAGCCGCAAGAACTTCATCCAGTTGTGCGAGCAGCTGGCCGTGGAGGACGAGAAGGTCTTCGAACAGTTGTTCACGACCCTGGGCCTGTCCGTGGACTGGCGGATGACCTACCGGACCATCGATGACAACTCCCGGGCCGTGTCACAGCGCGCCTTCTTGGAGAACCTCTCCGCCGGGGACGCCTACATGGCCGAGGCCCCGACCCTGTGGGACGTCACCTTCCGCACCGCGGTCGCCCAGGCCGAGCTGGAGGACCGCGAGGTCGCCGGCGCCTACTACCGCTACCCGTTCACCACCGAGGACGGCGAGCAGGTCTTCATCGAGACCACCCGCCCCGAACTGCTGGCCGCCTGCGCCGCCCTGGTCGCCCACCCGGAGGACGAGCGCTACCAGCACCTGTTCGGCAAGACCGTCACCTCCCCGCTGTTCGGCGTCCCGGTCGAGGTGCGCCCGCACGCCCTGGCCCAGGCCGACAAGGGCTCGGGCATCGCCATGGTCTGCACCTTCGGTGACCTGACCGACGTGACCTGGTGGCGTGAACTGCAGCTGCCCACCCGCGCCATCGTGGGACGCGACGGACGCATCATCGCCGAAACCCCCGAGTGGATCACCAGCCCCGCCGGGGCCGAGGCCTACGCCCAGATCGCCGGCAAGACCGTGTTCTCCGCCAAGGAGACCGTGGTTGAGCTGCTGCAGGAAGCGAACCTGCTCGACGGGGAGCCGAAGAAGGTCACCCGCCCGGTGAACTTCTTCGAAAAGGGCGACAAGCCCCTGGAAATCGTCTCCTCCCGCCAGTGGTACATCCGCAACGGCGGACGCGACGAGGACCGACGCAAGGCGATGATCGCCCGCGGCGAGCAGATCGACTTCCACCCCTCATTCATGCGCTCACGCTACGAGAACTGGGTCTCGGGCCTGAACGGCGACTGGCTGGTCTCCCGCCAGCGCTTCTTCGGGGTGCCGATCCCGGTGTGGTACCCGCTGGATGAGAACGGCGAGCCGAACTACGACGCGCCGCTGCTGCCGCAGGCCCAGCAGCTGCCGGTGGACCCGGTGGCCGAGGCCCCGGCCGGCTACACCGAGGACCAGCGCAACCAGCCCGGCGGCTTCATCGGGGACGCCGATGTGCTGGACACCTGGGCCACCAGCTCGCTGACCCCGCAGATCGCCGGACGCTGGAACACCGACCAGTCCTTCTTCTCCAAGGTCTACCCGTACGACCTGCGCCCGCAGGGCCATGACATCATCCGCACCTGGCTGTTCTCCACGGTGGTGCGCGCCGACGCGCTGCACGGGGACGCCCCATGGCGCCACGCGGCGATTTCCGGCTGGATCCTGGACCCGGACCGCAAGAAGATGTCCAAGTCCAAGGGCAACGTGGTGGTTCCCACCGAGGTGCTGGAGAAGTTCGGCGCGGATGCCGTGCGCTACTGGGCGGCCAGCGCCCGGCTCGGCGCCGACACTGCGTATGAGATCAACCAGATGAAGATCGGGCGCCGTCTGGCCATCAAGATCCTGAACGCCTCCAAGTTCGTGCTGAACCTGGGTGCCACCGAGGCGAACATTCTCACCGATGACGCCGCGGTGATCACCAACGGGCTGGATCGTTCGCTGCTGGCCCGTCTGGCGGTGGTCATCGAGGACACCAAGCGCGCGTTCGAGTCCTACGACTACGCCCGGGCCCTGGACATCACCGAGTCGTTCTTCTGGTCGTTCACCGACGACTATGTGGAACTGATCAAGGACCGCGCCTACGGCGGGCACGGGCAGGCCGAGCAGGCCAGCGTGCTGGCCGCCCTGGCCACCACCCTGGATGCGGTGCTGCGCCTGTTCGCCCCGTTCCTGCCCTTCGCCACAGAGGAGGTCTGGAGCTGGTGGCGCACCGGTTCGGTGCACCAGAGCGCCTGGCCGACCGCCGGGCACCTGGCCCAGGTGCGCCAGAGCGCGGACACCGCGGTGCTGCCCACCGTGGGCCTGGCACTGTCCGGGATCCGCAAGGCAAAGAGCGATGCGAAGGTCAAGCAGCGCACCGAGGTGCTCTCCGGACAGATCCATGCCCCGGCCAGCCTGCTGGACCAGCTGCGTCCGGGATTCGCCGATCTGAAGTCGGCCGGCAACGCCCGTGACCTGCAGCTGATCGAGTCCGACGGGGAGCTGCAGGTACTGAACGTCGAACTGGCTCCCGCCGAGGACGTCACCGCCCAGTAGGTGCACCGCGCAGGGTGATCACCCAAAAAACAACCGTGGCTCCGGAAAGATGCTTGTCATCCTTCCGGAGCCACGGTTTTCCCAGAAGCCCGCAGCGCCTGCTCCCGGCGGGACGGTTTAGCGGCCCAGGGCGCGCAGGGCCGGGCGCAGCGAGAGCAGGCCCACCACGGCCAGCACCACCACGGCGGCCAGTGCCGGCGGCGCCACCGCGAATCCCAGGCAGAGCCACAACGCGATCAGCAGGATCGTCCCGTAGCCCACGCCTTCGCGCAGCCGTGGCCGCACATCCGCTGGGGCACCGGCATCCCGTGCCGCTCCTGGCCCGGGGGTGATGAGCAGGCGGCTGGCCACCGCCAGCACACCCACCCCGATCGCCAGCGCCACCAGCAGCGAATGCTCCTGCTGCACCAGGTTCGTGTACCCCTGGCGCACGATGCCACCGCCCTGCCCATCCTGGCCGAGCCAGCGGCCCAGGGAGGACTGGACGAAGTCGGACAGCGCGACCACCGCGGCCAGCAGCAGGCTGGCAGTGGCCGCCGTCAACGGCAATGCACGGTAGTTCAGCAGCAGCCCGGCAGCCAGCAGGCCCAGGCTCGCCCACAGCAGCCAGCCGCCGGTGGCGTCAAAGAACGCCACCCACCCCTTGGCCTGGCCCAAATCCGAGTAGTGCAGCAGCACCACCTCATGATCGACGTCCGGGATCAGTGAGGCCAGGGAAACCCCGCGCTGCTCCAGGTCGGTCTTCACGGCATCAACCAGCACCCCCAGATTGATGCTCAGGCGTCCGGAGTCCTGCAGGTTGACCGTGGAGCTTTCTTCACGCAGCACCGCCAGGCTCTGGGTGTGGCTCAGATGCACACCCTGCTCCCAGGCGCGGGCGAACGCGTCGGAACGCACCACGGACTGCACCGCCTCATGCACCAGCGGCTGAACCTTCTCATCCAGGGCCGTGTCCAGTGCATTCCCCAGCGCCGTTCCGGTCTGCTGGGTCAGGGTCGAGAGCCACTTCGGCGGCCTATCGGCGGGGATCCGGGAGTCGTGCACCACAGATTCCACCCGGTCCATGATGGCGCCGGTGGCTTCGTCCGTGACCTGTTGCTGGATCCCTGGATCCTGGGCCAGCGGGGCTAGGGCGGCACTGAAGGTGGGGGTGTCCAGCAGCTGTGTTTTGCCCCAATGACTGATGATCCCGGTGGGCAGGGCCAGCAGGCCCAGGATCAGCAGCACCGCCGCGATCACCCGGGGTATGGGGTGGAGCCGCATCGAGCCGTCGTGGGAAGCTTGCTTAGCTAGTGCCACTGATTTTCCTTTCACGTGGCCTACGATCTGGAGGGGACTAAACGAGAAAAGCGACCACACTTAGTGGTCGCCATTCTCGTTGGGTCATGCCTAGTTCTCGAAGACCGGGCTCTCGGTGCGGGTGCGCTTCATCTCGAAGAAGTACGGGAAGGAAGCCAGCTGCACGGAGGCGTCGAACAACTTGCCCGCGTCCTCGCCGGTGGGGACCCGGGTAATGACCGGGCCGAAGAACGCGGTGCCGTTGACCTCCACGATGGGGGTGCCCACGTCCTGGCCCACCTTGTTGATGCCCGCCTCATGGCTGGCGCGCAGCGCCTCATCGTGGGCATCGCTCTGACCGGCCTCGGCCAGCTCGGCCGGAAGACCCACCCGTTCCAGGGCCAGGCGGACCACTTCCTCGCGGTCCTGAACCTTTTCGTAGTGGATCAGTTCGCCCATGGCGGTGTACAGCTTGTCCTTGTACTGCTCACCGTGTTCGGCCGCGGCGGCAATGATCACCCGTACCGGAGCCCAGGCGCTGTCCATCGACTTGCGGTAGTCCGCATCCAGGTCGCGTCCCTCGTTCAGCACGGACAGGCTCATGACGTTCCACGTCACGTTCACGTCGCGAACCTTTTCCACTTCCTTCATCCAGCGGCTGGTGGCCCAGGCGAAGGGGCAGATCGGATCGAACCAGAAACCTACTTGGGCTCGTTCGGCCATGGTGATTCCCACTTTCTTCTCGACGTTGCGTTCTGTGTACTACTGCGATCTCCCGCGGTGCCGACGCCGGCTGCGGTTCTGCAAAGCCGGCGGCCGGGCCTAGGCGGACTTCTTGCCGCGCTTGTCGGAGACGGCGGCGGAAACCAGGGTCGGTTCGGCGCCGTCGAGCACCACCTCACGGGTGATGACCACTTCCCCGATGTCCTCCAGGCTGGGCAGGTCGAACATGATCGAGGCCAGGGTCTCCTCCAGGATGGCGCGCAGGCCGCGGGCACCGGTTTCCCGCTCGATCGCCAGTTCGGCGATGGCCTCCAGTGCCGGCTGTTCGAAGCTGAGGGCCACCCCGTCCATTTGGAACATCTTCTGGTACTGCTTGACCAGCGCGTTCTTCGGCTCGGTCAGCACCCGGACCAGGGCCTCGCGGTCCAGGTGTTCCACGGTGGTGATCACCGGCAGGCGGCCAATGAATTCGGGGATCAGCCCGAACTTCAGCAGGTCCTCGGGCCGCACGTCCGAGTAGGAGGCGGTTTCGGATTTCAGCGCGGTCAGCGGCGCCCCGAAGCCGATGCCCTTGCGTCCGGCGCGGGAGGAGATGATTTCCTCCAGCCCGGCGAAGGCGCCGGCGACGATGAACAGAATGTTGGTGGTGTCCAGCTGCAGGAAGTCCTGGTGCGGGTGCTTGCGTCCACCCTGGGGCGGCACGGCGGCGACGGTGCCCTCCAGGATCTTCAGCAGTGCCTGCTGCACGCCTTCCCCGGAAACGTCGCGGGTGATGGACGGGTTTTCGCTCTTGCGCGAGATCTTGTCGATCTCGTCAATGTAGATGATCCCGGTTTCGGCCTTCTTCACGTCGTAGTCGGCGGCCTGGATGAGCTTGAGCAAGATGTTCTCCACATCCTCACCGACATAGCCGGCCTCGGTCAGGCTGGTCGCGTCGGCGACCGCGAACGGGACGTTCAGTTTCTTGGCCAGCGACTGGGCCAGGTAGGTTTTGCCGCAGCCGGTGGGGCCGATGAGCATGATGTTGGATTTGGAGACCTCGACGTCGCTGAGCGGGTCATCGTTGGTCAGGGCCGCGACGGGGGCCTTGTCCTGGTTGCCGTGGATGCGCTTGTAGTGGTTGTACACGGCCACGGACAGGGCGCGCTTGGCGGCTTCCTGCCCGATGACGTACTCCTCCAGGGAGGAGAAGATCTCCCGGGGCTTGGGCAGCGAAAATTCCTCGCTGGTGTGTTCCTCGGCGAACTCCTCGGCGATGATTTCGTTGCACAGCTCAATGCATTCGGTGCAGATATAGACACCGTGGCCTGCGATCAGCTTCTTGACCTGCTTCTGGCTCTTTCCGCAGAAAGAACACTTCAGCAGGTCCGAACCTTCTCCCATTCGTGCCATCGCGCTGTTCTCCCTATAAGTTGAGGACCGTGATCTAAAGTTAAGTCTAAGACAGGACGGCGACGCTTTAGCTGAAGATGGCGGTCTACCGATCGTGTGCCCGCTGCCTGCTCGGGGTTACTCTCGGTAAACCGCCATCGTTCACTTCTTTATTCCCGGGTCACCACCCGGTTTGCTGCTAGTGCCCGACCTGGCGAGCGAGCTTGCGGGAGGTGAGCACCTCGTCCACAATGCCGTAGGTCTTGGCTTCATCGGCCGTCATGAACAGGTCACGCTCGATGTCGTTGCGGACCTTCTCGGTGTCCTGACCGGTGTGGGAGGAGAGGGTGTTCTCCAGCCATTCGCGCATGCGCATGACTTCCTCGGCCTGGATCTGCAGGTCGGTCGCGGTGCCGCGCTCCCCGCCGCCCATGGCCGGCTGGTGGATCAGCACACGGGCGTTGGGCAGCGCCAGACGCTTGCCCGGGGTGCCGGCGGCCAGCAGCACTGCGGCGGCCGAGGCGGCCTGGCCCAGGCACACGGTCTGCACTTCGGGGCGGATGAACTGGATCGTGTCGTAGATCGCGGTCATCGCGGTGAAGGAACCACCGGGCGAGTTGATGTACAGGGTGACGTCGCGCTCCGGGTCCATGGATTCCAGCACGAGCAGCTGGGCCATGACGTCGTCGGCCGAGGCGTCATCGACCTGGGCGCCCAGGAAGATGATGCGGTCCTCGAACAGCTTCGCGTACGGGTCCTGGCGCTTGAAGCCGTACGGGGTACGCTCTTCGAACTGCGGCAGGATGTAACGGGCCTCGGGCATTGTCCCCGCGGTGGCTTCAGGGTTGAACTGCATGGTGTCTCCTACAAAAAATCTGGTGAATTCAATCGAGGGGCTGGCTTTAGGATTCGTTGCCCACGCCGCCGCCACCGCTGACGCTGCCGGCGTGCAGGGCGATCTTGTCGAAGAAACCGTATTCCAGGCCTTCTTCCGCGGTGAACCACTTGTCGCGCTGGTTGTCGATCAGGATCTGGTCCAGGCTCTGCCCGGTCTGCTCGGCGGTCAGCTCGCTCATGATCTTCTTCATGTGCATGATCAGTTCGGCCTGGATCTTGATGTCCGAGGCGGTGCCGCCGATGCCGCCCGAAGGCTGGTGCATCAGAATGCGGGCGTTCGGGGTGGCGTAGCGCTTGCCCGGGGTGCCGGAGGAGAGCAGGAACTGGCCCATCGAGGCGGCCAGGCCGGTGGCCACGGTGACCACGTCGTTCGGGATGAACTTCATGGTGTCGTAGATGGCCATGCCCGCGGTGATCGAACCGCCCGGGGAGTTGATGTAGAGGTAGATGTCCGCTTCCGGGTCCTCTGCCGAGAGCAGCAGCAGCTGCGAGCAGATGGCATTGGCGTTCTCGTCGCGCACCTCGGAGCCAAGCCAGATGATGCGTTCCTTGAGCAGGCGGTTGTAGATGTAGTCCTCACGGTGGGCCGGGTCAACGCTGGCCATCGTGGGAGTGCGCGAATCATTTGACATGTTCTCTACCTCTTCCGAATGTGGAGATCAGATCGTGGGAGCCGGGCTGGCTCCCGCGACGAGACTGGTTATCTTTGAGATTACTGACTTCAACTGCCTCTTGGGGAGTTTCATGCCCGTGTTTCGCTCACGGCGCATGCCCGGTGGGGAAGAAGCACACAATTAGCCCCGGGGCGGGGCGCGGTGTGGTGCAGGCAGCGGATTCCTCTCACATTTGAGCCCAACCCGGTACTCCCCCACGGTATTCCCTCCGTCCCCGGCGGCAGCAACGCAAAACGCCTCCGGGCTGCCCAGCGCGTGGCGGGCAGCCCGAAGGCGTTGCGGTTGGCTACAGACCAGGACTACTTGGCGTCGGTCTCTGCGGCCTGTTCGGTGGCGGTTTCCTCGGCCGGGGCCTCGGCGGCCTCTTCCTCACCGGCAGGCTTCACGAAGGAGGTCAGGTCGACCTTCTCGCCGTTCGAGTCGGTGACCACGGCGTACTCCAGCACCTTGGCCAGTGCCTTGCGGCGGCGCACCTCACCCATCAGCATCGGCACCTGGCCGGCACCGTCGAGCATCTGGGCGAACTGGTTCGGATCCATGCCGTACTGACCGGCGGTCTGCACGATGTAGTCGATCAGCTCGGACTGCTCCACGCCAACTTCCTCGGCGTCGGCGATGGCGTCCAGCACCAGCTCGTTGCGGAAGGCACGCTCGGTGTTCTCGCGCACCTCGGCCCGGTGCTCCTCGGTGTCGTGGTCCGCTTCGGCGTTCGGGTTCTCGAAGTGCTGCGCAACCTGCTCTTCGATGACCGACTCCGGAACCGGAACCTCGACCATTTCCAGCAGCTTGTCCAGCACCAGTTCGCGGGCCTCGACGCCCTGCTCGACGACCTTGCCCTCGGCGGCGTCCTTGGCCAGCGACTCGCGCAGTTCGGCGATGGTGTCGAACTCGGAAGCCAGCTGGGCGAAGTCGTCGTCGGCCTGCGGCAGCTCGCGCTGCTTCACGGCGGTGACGGTCACCTTCACGGTGGCGTCCTTGCCGGCGTGCTCGCCGCCGGCCAGCTTGGTTTCGAAGGTGGCGTCTTCACCGGCGGACAGGCCGGTCACGGCCTCGTCCATGCCCTCAAGCATGTTGCCGGAACCCACCTGGTAGGACAGGCCCTGGGCGTTGTCGACTTCTTCGCCCTCGACGGTGGCCACCAGGTCGATGGTCACGAAGGAATCGGCGGCGGCCGGCTCTTCAACTTCCTTCAGGGTGCCGAAACGACCGCGCAGGTCGTCCAGGGCCTTGTCAACGTCTTCGTCGCCAACTTCCTTGGCGTCCACGGACACTTCCAGGCCCTTGTAGTCGGGCAGTTCCACGTCCGGGCGGATGTCAACTTCCAGGGTGAAGACCAGCTGGCCCTCGCCTTCCTTCTCGATGGAAGGCAGTTCGGTGATGTCAACCTCGGGACGGGAGAGCGGGGTCAGCTCGTTCTCCACCATGGCCTGCTGGTAGTAGTCGTTCAGGCCCTCGTTCACGGCGGTCTCGATGACGTAGCCGCGGCCAACGCGCTGATCGATCAGGCGTGCCGGAACCTTGCCCTTGCGGAAGCCGGGGACCTGGATCTGCTGTGCGATGGTCTTGTAGGCCTCGTCCACGCGGGGCTTGAGCTCCTCGTAAGGAACTTCAACGGTGAGCTTCACCCGGGTCGGGTTGAGGTTTTCGACGGCGCTCTTCACAGCGTTGTACTCCTGATTTATCTAAGAATTAGGTCTTATCTGCAAAAGAACCCCGCAACAAAATACTTGTTGCGGGGTTCTTCACACAGAGTCGGGGTGACAGGATTTGAACCTGCGACCTCACGCTCCCAAAGCGCGCGCTCTAGCCAAGCTGAGCTACACCCCGATTAGCAGTGACAAGTCTAACCGCAGTCAGACTCGATCCACTAATCGTTTGTGATTCCTTCCGGCAACCTATTGAGTTTCCGCTGATCACAAGAACTAAACGAATTAGATCTCATCTGCCCCGGAGGCGGCACGGTCAAGTGCTTTAATCCGGTTCAGAGTCGGGGTGACAGGATTTGAACCTGCGACCTCACGCTCCCAAAGCGCGCGCTCTAGCCAAGCTGAGCTACACCCCGATCAGTAGGCTTTGAGTTCCACCCAAGGCAGAACATAAAGACACTAATCACATGGTCATTTCGAACTGTGCCGCGAAGGCTGTCCGGGATTGGCCACAAGAGACAAATTTACACTGCGCGAAACTGAAAACAAAATCTGCGGCGGATTGTGATTGAGCGTGTTCATTGCCCCAATTACCGGCGAAATTCCGCGGAATCAGGGGAAATTATCCCTACCACTCCTGGCCCTTGCAGGCCTGCCGCGACTCCGGCGTTGACCGAGTGGCTGTGATAACCACGACACGCAGCGTGAAGAGACCGTGATTTGCGGGGAAACAGAAACAGGACCCCGGGTGAACGGGATCCTGTCGGTGGAGGGGATGACGGGAATCGAACCCGCGTCATTAGTTTGGAAGACTAAGGCTTTACCATTAAGCTACATCCCCAGATTCCGCAGCGGCGGTGCCGCGAACAGGAATCAGTCTAGAACACTTTTCTTGACTAGCGCAAATCCGGGGTTATCCAGTTCCGACTAGGGCTCTCATTTCCCACTGCAGGGCACGCGCGAGCCGCTGACCGCGCAGATCACCGACCAGTGGCTGGGCCGGCTGGACGCTTGCGCGGCGGTCGCTGGCAGCGAGTGCACCAATACAGTTTGCGGCCCGCGACCTCCTCGAGCCGGATGGCGGTGCCGCAGCGCCGGCAGGCCTGCCCCTGACGCTGGTAGACGTAGTAGGCGTTATCGGGCCACAGAGGTCCCGGCTCGTTGCGGTCCTCCTGCCAGGTGGTGATGATTTTCCCGCCACGCACCCCGTCCTGCATGATCTGCACAATGTCCCACCACAGCTTCTTGGCCGCCCGCGCGGAGAGCTCATTGGCCGGCAGCTGCGGGCTGATCCGGCAGCGGTAGAGCGACTCAGCGCGGTAGATGTTCCCGACGCCGGAGATCAGCGCCTGGTTCATCAGCACCAGGCCGATGGGCGTGCGGGTGGCCGACAGGTTGTGCCGGAACTGGCGGTACCCGGCCTCCAGTGCGGCCTGCGGGTCGGCGTCCAGGTCCCTGCCCTTGGACTGGTTGAATCGGATCGCGGCTCCAGCCAGGGGGTCCGGCCCGAGCTTGTCCAGTTGCACCTGGACCTGTTCCCACTCCAGCACCTCGCAGGCGCTGGGGCCGCGCAGATCCGCCCAGCCGTGCTCGCTGACGATCCGGGCGCGCACCTGGCCCACCGGCTCGGGCGGGCCCAGGTATTCCCCGTTGGCCTCGGCGGCAACTTCCCGTTCGCCAATGCGCCGGGGCGCACCGATGGAGGAGGCGCCGCGGAAGAACTCGTCCCCGCCAAAGTCGAAGGCTCCGTAGAGCCCAAGGTGGATTCGCAGATACAGGTCGTTGGAGAACTGGCAGAACAGTTGCTTGCCCTTGGCCCACGCACGTTCCAGCTGCTGGCCGCTGATGCGTTCGGCGTCGGCGGCGAACCGTCCCTGCGGGGATGAAACCTGAACCGCCTGGCCGGCGAAGACGTCGTCGAATTGGCGGGCCAGGCGGTGCAGTGAATGTCCTTCCGGCACGGCTAGTCGATGACCTCGCCGGTGGTTTCATAGGTGGCGATCTTGCCGATGCGCCGGCTGTGGCGCTCGGCACCGCTGAACGGTTCGGCCAGGAAGGCCTCGATGATGGCGGTCGCTTCCTGCGTCGAGTGCTGGCGGCCGCCTACGGCGACCACGTTGGCGTCATTGTGCTGACGCGCCAATTGAGCAGTGTCCAGGTTCCAGGCCAGGGCCGCGCGCACCCCTTCGACCTTGTTCGCGGCGATCTGCTCGCCGTTGCCCGAACCACCCAGCACGATTCCCAGCGCCTCAACCCCGGCCCGCTGGTCATTGATCACCGCGCGGGCCGCGTTGATGCAAAAGGCAGGGTAGTCATCTTCCGGATCGTAGGAGCTCGGTCCATGGTTGACCATCTCGTAGCCCTTGGCGGTCAGGTGCTTGACCAGATGGTCGCTCAGTTCCAGGCCGGCGTGGTCGGTGGCGATGTGCACGCGCATAGGTTGTCCCTCTTCGTGTTTTTGCTTTGATGACATTTTGCCCCGGGGGCGGAGGTCTTCTGTGGCCGCTGCCGTCATTGGCGGCGGGCACCACTCCAGCTTATCCACCGGCGCTGGGGTTCGCGCATTGTGTAGCGTCTTCGCGCAGACTCCCCCGCCGACCGCGCCTTCCCCGATCGATCGGGGCGGGGCCGGCGGAAGCGGAAATATCCGCCAAATGACTTGCGCCACCCCCTTGCCGCAGTGGCAGAATAGGGACTAGTTGTTCAATAGATATTTCAGATTTCCCTAATGCGGCGCACGAGCCGCATGGATGCGGAGCGAATGCATATGCCCGGAATGAACCTGACCCGTGACGAGGCCATCGAACGCGCCAACACGCTGCGAGTTGAAAGCTACGAGGTGGAGCTGGACCTGACCAAGGGTGAGCGGGTCTTCGGCTCACGCACCACAGTGCGCTTCACCGCTACCGCAGGCGCTTCAAGCTTCATCGACGCGGTCACCGACACCGTCCGCTCGGTCACCCTGAACGGTACCGAACTGGATCCCTCCGAGGTCAGCGACGGCGTGCGCATCCAGCTGCCGCACCTGGCGGCGGAAAACACCCTGGTGATCGACGCTGATGCGCTGTATATGAACACCGGTGAGGGCCTGCACCGTTTCGTGGATCCGGTGGATGACGAGGTTTACCTGTACACCCAGTTCGAGGTGGCCGACTCACGGCGCATGTTCGCCGTCTTCGAGCAGCCGGACTTGAAGGCCAGTTTCCAGTTTTCCGTCACCGCCCCGAAGCACTGGAACGTGGTCTCCAACTCCCCCACCCCGCATCCGCAAATGCTGCAGGAGGGCAAGGCCCGATGGGACTTCTCCCCCACCCAGCGCATTTCCTGCTACATCACCGCGCTGATCGCCGGACCGTACCAGGTGCAGCGCGACTCGCTGGTTTCCCGGGATGGGCGGACCATTGAATTGGGCGTGTTCGCCCGCTCCTCGATGATGGAATACCTGGATTTCGAGAACATCATCACCGTCACCAAGCAGGGCTTTGAGTTCTTCGAGAAGAACTTCGCCGTGCCCTACCCCTTCGTGAAATACGACCAGCTCTTCGTCCCGGAGTTCAATGCCGGAGCCATGGAAAACGCCGGGGCGGTCACCTTCCTGGAAGACTACGTCTTCCGCTCACGTCCTACCCACGCCATGGTCGAACGCCGGGCCATCACCATCCTGCACGAGCTGGCGCACATGTGGTTCGGCGACCTGGTCACCATGAAGTGGTGGAACGACTTGTGGCTGAACGAGTCCTTCGCGGAGTTCATGTCCACCCTGGCTGCGGCGGAAAACACGGAATTCACCAGCTCCTGGACCACCTTCAACATGTTGGAGAAGAACTGGGCCTACCGCCAGGATCAGCTGCCCTCCACCCACCCGGTGGTCGCCGAGATGCGGGACCTGGCCGACGTGGAGGTCAACTTCGATGGCATCACCTACGCCAAGGGCGCCTCCGTGCTGCGCCAGCTGGTCGCCTTCGTGGGCCAGGAGGAGTTCATGGCCGGGGTGCGCAGCTACTTCGCCAAGCACGCCTGGCAGAACACCGAACTGCCGGACCTGCTGCGGGAACTGGAGACAGCCTCCGGCCGCGACCTGAGCAACTGGTCCGGCCAGTGGCTGGAAACCGCCGGGGTCAACACGCTCACCGCCGCCATCGAGGCCGATGAGAACGGAACCATCACCGACTTCAGCATCCGGCAGAGCGCGGTCACCGACTACCCCACGATCCGCGACCACCGTCTGGCCGTGGGCTTCTACAGCCTGAATGACTCCGGCCAGCTGGTGCGCACCCACCGCGAGGAACTGGATGTCACCGGCGAAAGCACCCCGGTGCCCGCACTGGTGGGACTGCAGCGTCCGGACCTCGTGCTGCTCAACGACGACGACCTGACCTACGCGAAGATCCGTCTCGACGAGCGTTCCCTGGCCACCGCCACGAAGCACCTGAAGGACTTCACCGAGTCCCTGCCGCGCACCCTGGTCTGGAGTGCCGCCTGGGATGCGGTGCGCGATGCCGAGGCCCCGGCCAGCACCTATGTGCAGCTGCTGCTGAACAACATCGGCCACGAGGTGGACTCCTCGGTGATCATGGTGCTGCTGCGCCAGCTGAACACCGCATTGGACTTCTACGTGAACGAACAGGCACGCGAACAGTCGGGCATCGACGCCGCAGACCGGCTGTGGGAGCTGGCCGGCAACGCCGAGCCGGGCTCCGACGCGCAACTGCAGTTCACCCTGGCCTACGCCAAGCGCGCCCGCACCGAAGCCCAGCTGGATGCCGTGGCCGCGCTGCTGGAGGGTTCAGCGGGCCTGCCGGGGCTGGAGGTGGACACCGACCTGCGCTGGTCGCTGATCAGCGCCCTGTCCGCCGGTGGACGCCAGAGCCCGCAGCAGCTGCAGGCCGCCCTGGGCAGCGACTCAACCGCCAAGGGCAAGTCCAGCTGGTACACCGCCCAGGCGGCCCGGCCCACCGCCGAGGCGAAGGCGGAGGCGTTCGAGCAGATCCTGTCCGGAACGCTGTCCAACGACAACCACGGCGCGGTGATTGCCGGCTTCAACATGGTTCATGACCCGCAGCTGATTTCCGGCTACGCCGAGCGCTACTTCGCCTCGATCCTAAAGAAGTGGACCGGCCTGTCCCATGAGATGGCCAAGCAGATCGTGGTGGGGCTCTACCCGTCGCAGGAGGTCTCACAGGCCACCATCGAGCGCACCGACCAGTTCCTGCAGGAGCTGGGCGAACAGCACCCGGCCCTGCGCCGCCTGCTGCTGGAAAGCCGCGCCGACATCGTCCGCGCCCTGCACGCCCGGCAGGCCGACCAGGCCTGATCCCCCGGGCGGCGCCCATGGCGTGGTCCACGGCCGCCGGCTGTGGACCACGCCATACCCGTTTGCGGGCGAACCATGGGAGAATCGGGCCATGGACCTTTCGCGACACAACTACCAGATTTCCATGCGCTGGACTGGTAACCGCGGCGAAGGCACCACCGGGTACCGCAGCTACGGTCGCGAGCACATCATCAGCGCCGCCGGGCTGCCCGATATCGCCGGCACCGCGGATCCCACATTCCACGGGGACGCGCAGCGCTGGAACCCGGAACAGCTGCTGCTGGCGGCCCTGAGCCAGTGCCACATGCTCTCCTACCTGCACATGGCGGTCAAGCATTCACTGGTGGTCACCAGCTACGCGGACCATGCCAGCGGCACCCTGAAACTGAACTACGACGGCAGCGGGCAGTTCACGGAAGTCACCCTGCGCCCCGCGGTGGGGCTGCAGGATGAATCACAGCGCGAACTGGCCGATGCCCTGCACGCGCAGGCCAACAAGGTCTGCTTCATCGCCCGCTCGGTGAACTTCACCGTGCACCACGAACCAGTCATCCCCTCATCAGGAAAGTAGACATGAGCGAAGCCAACCCGTTGACGCCCCGCGTGGTGAACAACCCGTTCAACAACCCGGTGGTGACCGGCCCGTCGTCCCAGGAGTTCCTGGACCTGGCCACCGAGCCGGTGGACGCCGCCGAATACGGTGGAACCTTCTACGAGGAGGTCGGGGGCCGCCCGGTCTTCGCCGAGCTCACCCGGCTGTTCTACGCCTCGGTGGCAGAGGACGCGGACTTCCGGCGCATGTACCCCGAACAGGACCTGTACCCGGCGCAGATCCGCCTGCAGCTGTTCCTGGAACAGTACTGGGGCGGGCCCAAGACCTATTCGGAGCACCGCGGGCACCCGCGGCTGCGGATGCGCCACGTGCCATTCCACATCGACTCGCACTACCGCGACGTGTGGCTCGGGCACATGAACAAGGCCATCGACCAGTTGGAACTGCCGATGCTGCACGCCGAAACGCTGCGCGACTACTTCGAGCGCGCCGCACATTCGCTGGTGAACCAGCCCGACTGAGTCGCCACGGTCCGGCTTCAACGGCACCAAACCCAAGGCCTGCAGCGAAGTGATCGCCGCAGGCCTTTGGCCTGCTGGGCCCTCGCGGCCGGGAGCCTGAGCCCCTAGAGCAGGGAGTTGCTGCGCCGCACCAGCACGTGGCCGCGCGGACCGCTGACCCGCAGCCAGCTGCCGCTGCGGTAGACCGCACTGGTGCCCGCCTCGGTGATGAAACCCAGCGAATGCATCGCAAACCCCGCCCCGAGGGGAAGCTGGAGGCCGCCGGGCAGGTTGGTCTCGGGCAACGGCGAGGACCAGATGCGCTGGCGCACCTGGGTGATGACCGGGGCTCCGGGGTTCTCCGGCAGCGCCTCGGTTACTGCGTTGATCCCGCTGCGCGCCGCTTCGGCCAGGTGCGCGTCGCTGATCTGGCCCACCGGTTCCCAGCCCGCGACCGGCACCTGGATGCCGGCCCACGCCGGGTTCTCCTCCACCGGGGGCAGGGTGAATGTCGTGGAGGTTTCACCCATGCGGGCCAGGCGGTCCTGGATGGAGGCCAGCGAGTAGCAGGCATTGAGCTGCCGCGGCGCGGCCAGGCGGTGCACCCGCATGCCCAGCACCGTAAAGTCCCCGCCGTCGACCGACCCCTTGGCCAGCACCGGAACATAGACCGCCAGGGCGGTGCCCCGGGCGACGAACTGTGCCGCGTCATCCTCGATGCTCTTGGCCCGGCTCACGAAGCTGGCCAGGTCCTTCACGGCGGAAATGTCATCAAAAATCAACGCTTCACTTGACATGTTTTCATGCTCTCACGTTTCTGCGGACCCGAGCCCGGCAATGTGATGATTTAGGCATTTGGCGCGGAATCGGGCAATATCTACTCATAAACCGACTTGTGCCGACACACTGGAAGTTACTATTCCGTAAGGATACTCTTTTGAACAGATAGCCTCTGATTCGCACGCGCACCACACCGAGGGAGTACACATCGTGGCTGATGACAGTCAGAACACCCAGACCCTGCTGAAGCTGTTGGATCTGAACGGGATGGAGGCGCGCACCGACGAGGACATCTTCGTCGGCCATACCCCGCACCAGTCCCGTCCACGGGTGTTCGGCGGACAGGTCCTGGGCCAATCGGTGATCGCCGCCACGCGCACCGTCCCGCAGGACCGGCAGATCCACTCCATGCACGGATACTTCCTGCGCCCGGGAGATACCCATGTGCCGATCACCTTCGGGGTCGAGCGGATGCGTGACGGGCGCTCCTTCTCGGCTCGCCGTGTGCACGCCTACCAGAACGGCAAACCAATCCTGTCCATGATCGCCTCCTTCCAGGAACCGGCCGAGGGCCTGGAGCACCACGACCCGATGCCGCAGGGAGTCCCGGACCCCGAGACCCTGCCGACCACGGCGGACCTGCTGGGCAAGATCAATCACCCGGTCGCCCGCGAGTGGGCCTTCGAGCGCCCCTTCGACATCCGCCACGTCACCGAGCCGATCTACTTCGGCCCCACCAGCGAACGGACCGCGGAGAGCGCGGTATGGCTGCGGACCACCGGGCCGATGCCCGATGACCCGGCACTGCACCGCGCCGCCCTGGCCTACGTCAGCGACTACACACTGCTCGAACCGGTGCTGCGCCGCCACGGGATCGGCTGGACCCGGGAGGACATGAGCGTGGCGAGCCTCGATCACGCGATGTGGTGGCACCGGGACTTCCGGGTCGATGACTGGCTGCTGTACGTGCAGCGCTCCCCATCCGCTTCCTCGGCCCGCGGGTTGGGCACCGGCAGCATCTATGACCGTTCGGGCCTGCTGGTCGCCACCGTCGCCCAGGAGGGCATGGTGCGACTGCCGGAGGGCGAACTGGACTGAACCCGCACCCCCAGGGGAGGATCGGCGCGCACGAGCGCCGGCGTCCCCGCGTGGGGCACACTAATGGGCCCGGTGTTGACCGGGCCCATTTGCCGTTGGTGCCTACTTGCGCTGTCCCTGCTCCAGGTGCAGCGCGGTGGACAGCCCCAGGTAGCGGCGGTCCTGGTACAGCAGGTGTTGATCCGTCGGTCCGTGGAAGATGTCCAGGATCTCGGCGGCGATCAGCCGCGAACCGCCCACCTGCAGGGAGCTGTGCATGCGGGCGCGCATCGCGACCGGCGCCTGGTCGAAGTACGGTTCACCGTTCTCCAGGTACTGCCACTGCTGTTCGGAGCTGAAGCGCTCCCCATCCGGGCGGGCGAACGCGTCGGCGACGCTGCTGTGCTGCTCGCCAAGCAGATGAATCATGAAGGTCGGCGACTGCAGCAGCGCCCCGGCCGAGCCCGAGGAACGGGTGAGGGAAAAGGACACGGCAACGGGGTCGATCGACAACGAGGCCAGGCTGGAAATTGTCAGCCCCACGGGCCGTCCATGCGGGTTCGCTGTTACCAGGGCCACTCCCGCTGGATGGGAACGGAACGCCGCACGGAAATCGTCAGCCAGGCTGCTCATGGATCGCTGCTCTCAATTCTTTGAAACCTCATCTTGTCGGCCATCCTAGACCACGGGAATGGGATGGCCGCCTGTCATGAACGATCCTAGAACCTCAAGTAGACTTGAGGTCAACGCGAAAGGTTCGGAGGTGCCCAATGTCACACTCGTCACGCCAGGAGGCCACGGCCGCCGATGAGCTGCTGACCATCGGGCAGGTGAGCGAGCGCACCGGCGTCGCCCGTTCGGCGCTTCACTACTATGAGCAGCTCGGCCTGGTTGGTTCCCTGCGCACCGCCGGGAACCAACGGCGTTATCCCCGGCATATGATTCGGCGCATTACCCTGATCTCCGTCGGAAGGAACCTGGGGATCGCGCTGGAGGACATTGCCCGTGCCCTGGAGCCGGTCCCCCTGGATCGCCGCCCGAGCGAAGTCGATTGGCAGCGCGCCTCCCAGGCCTGGATCAAAATCCTGGAACAGCGCCGCCGCGCCATCGAAGAACTGGAAACAAGGCTGACCGGGTGCATCGGCTGCGGCTGCTTGTCCATGCAGGCCTGCCAGCTGCTGAATCCACAAGACGAGCTGGCCACCGAGGGCGTGGGGCCACGTCGGCTGGCCGCCCAGGAGCCCGGCGTCTGCGATTAACGCGATCCGCCCGCCACCCTGTGATAGGGCGGCGGGCGGTACAACCAATCGGAGAAGATCAGTCGCGGGTCAGGCGGCGGTGGGTGACGCGGTGCGGCTTCGCGGCATCCGGGCCCAGGCGGTCGACCTTGTTCTTCTCGTAGGAATCGAAGTTGCCCTCGAACCAGTACCAGTTCGCGGGATCCTCTTCGGTGCCCTCGTAGGCGAGGATATGGGTGGCCACGCGGTCCAGGAACCAACGGTCGTGGGAGACGACCACGGCACAACCGGGGAAGTCCAGCAACGCGTTTTCCAGGGAGGACAGGGTCTCGACGTCCAGGTCGTTGGTCGGCTCGTCAAGCAGCAACAGGTTTCCGCCCTGCTTGAGGGTCAGCGCCAGGTTCAGGCGGTTACGCTCACCACCGGAGAGCACCCCGGCCTTCTTCTGCTGGTCCGGGCCCTTGAAGCCGAATGCCGAGACGTAGGCACGCGAGGGCATTTCGACCTGACCGACCTGGATGTAGTCCAGGCCATCCGAAACCACTTCCCACAGCGACTTTTCGGGGTCGATGTTCTCACGGTTCTGGTCCACGTAGGAGATCTTGACGCTGTCGCCAATCTTCAGCGTTCCGCCATCCAGCTCCTCCAGACCAACAATGGTCTTGAACAGGGTCGACTTGCCAACGCCGTTGGGGCCGATCACGCCAACGATGCCGTTTCGGGGCAGGTTGAAGGACAGCCCGTCGATCAGCACGCGGTCGCCGAAGCCCTTCTTCAGGTCCTGGGCCTCGATCACCAGCTGGCCCAGACGGGGGCCCGGTGGGATCTGGATTTCTTCGAAGTCAAGCTTGCGGGTGCGCTCGGCTTCCGCGGCCATTTCCTCATAGCGAGCCAGACGTGCCTTCGACTTGGTCTGACGGCCCTTGGCGTTGGAGCGCACCCAGTCGAGTTCCTCGGCCAGGCGCTTGGCCAGCTTCGCATCCTTCTTGCCCTGAACGGCCAGACGCTCACGCTTCTTCTCCAGGTAAGTGGAGTAGTTGCCCTCGTAGGGGTGCAGACGACCACGGTCAACTTCACAGATCCATTCGGCAACGTGATCCAGGAAGTAGCGGTCGTGGGTAACCGCCAAGACGGCACCCGGGTAGGAGGCCAAGTGCTGCTCAAGCCACAGCACCGATTCGGCATCCAAGTGGTTAGTCGGCTCATCGAGCAGCAGCAGGTCCGGCTTCTGCAGAAGCAGCTTGCACAGGGCCACGCGGCGGCGTTCACCCCCGGAAAGGTGGGTTACCGGCTCGTCGCCCGGAGGGCAGCGCAGCGCGTCCATGGCCTGCTCCAGCTGGGAATCAATATCCCATGCATCGGCAGCATCAATCGCTTCCTGCAGCTTTCCCATTTCCTCAAGAAGTGCGTCAAAGTCGGCACCCTCCTGGGACATCTCCTCGGAGATCTGGTTGAAGCGCTGGATCTTCTCGTAGATCTCACCGACGCCTTCCTGGACGTTGCCCAGGACGGTCTTCTCTTCGTTCAGTGGTGGTTCCTGCAGCAGGATGCCCACCGAGTAGCCTGGCGAAAGACGTGCTTCGCCGTTGGACGGGGTATCGATCCCGGCCATAATCTTCAGAATTGTCGACTTACCAGCACCGTTAGGACCCACAACGCCGATCTTGGCGCCCGGGAAAAACGACATGCTGACATCGTCAAGAATGACTTTGTCACCAACGGCCTTGCGGGCCTTGGTCATCGTATAAATGAATTCCGCCATGCTCTTAAGGCTAGTCGCTACCCAGCCCCATTTCCGAATTACCGCGTCACCAATTGGCGCGGGCGGTGCGCAGGGTCACAGGAAGGTTCTGCGCACCGCCTCGGGGAAGCGAAATCACGCGGCATCCGGGTGTTCTTCGGGCCAGTGAGTGACCGTGGGACCCTCAGGGTTCGCCCTCGAGTCCGGTTGACTGCCCCGGTGGCTGACGCGCTCCTTCTCACCGCCTTCAAAGCGCACGCGGTTGAAGCTCGAGGTGCCGAACCTCAGGTCGTGTCCGACCGCATAGGCTTCGACATCGGCGCTGGTTCCCTGCGTGCCGTCGGTGCGCTCGAACTGCCGGATCTGCAGTTTGCCGAAGATGATCACCCGGTCCCCACGCTGCAGGCTTTCCATCGCGTTCTCCCCCAGCGCGCGGAAACACGAGACCGAAAACCAGTTGGTTCCCGCATCGCTCCATTCCCCGGTTTCCGGATCACGCTTCCGTTCGTGGGTAGCCGCACGGAATTTCAAAATGGTGGTTCCTTGGGGTGTGATGCTCAGCTGCGGTTCGGTACCGACCACGGCACGGATGGTTACTAGATCACTCATGGATCAACACTCCTTCGTTGGCTTCGTTCCCGGATTCCCTTACCCGGTCGTGCCACCATGTCTCAGTCATCGACCCGGCGCTGGTGGCATCGAGCGCTTTGTGGATAGTCGAGGCGGAGGTTGTTTCGTCTTGTCGGGAGCCAATGGGCTAAACTATTTTCGGTCAAGCCTCCATAGCTCAGCTGGATAGAGCAAGAGCCTTCTAATCTCTAGGTCGCAGGTTCGAATCCTGCTGGGGGCGCATCTCACCGAAACCGCCGTCACCTGGATTCCAGGTGACGGCGGTGTTGTTTGAAGCTTCGCATTCAGATCATTGGGGTCAAGCCACTAGGACAGTGCGTTGGACAGGGCTCGGCCGGCCTGCAAACCGGAGAACAAGCAGCCACCCAAGAATGTGCCTTCCAATGCGTTATACCCGTGCAGGCCTCCCCCGCCGAAGCCGGCCACTTCCCCGGCCGCATAGAGCCCGGGTACGGGCGTTCCGTCGTTGGCCAGCACGCGACCGTCGAGGTCAGTTTGGATCCCACCCAGGGTTTTGCGGGTGATGACTCGAAGCCGCACGGCGATTAGTGGACCGACCTTGGGGTCCAAGATCCGGTGCACCTTCACGGCGCGGGTTGCCCGATCCCCGAGGTAGCGGCGTGCGTTGTGGATGCTCTGGATCTGCTGATCCTTGCCGAAGCGATTGCGTGTCTGCAGATCCCGGGCTTCCACCTGCCGGCGCACAAGTGCATGCTCGATGGGGGTTTGCGGTTCCAGCCGGTTCATCCCTTCCACGAGCTGCTCCAGGGTGCGGGCAACAATGAAATCCTCGCCGTGCTCCAGAAAGGCCTGGATGGGCGCCGGCGCACCACGTGCGAAAAGCCTGTCCATCACCACTCGTCGCCGATCACGATTGGTCAGATCCGGGTTCTGCTCTGATCCGGAAAGCGCGAACTCCTTGGCGATGATGCGCTGGTTCAAGATAAACCACGAGTGATCGTAGCTGTCGATTCCAGGATCCGTGCGAAGGTGCTGAAGGGTACCCATGGTGTCGTGACCGGGCAGGCACGGTGCTTCCATCCGGCGCCCCAGCGCGTCGAGCCACAGGGACGAGGGACCGGGCAGTATTCGAATGCCGTGCCCGGGCCACACGGGATCCCAGTTCTTGATGCCCTCGGTGTAGTGCCACATCCGATCACGATTAACGATTCGGGCTCCGGCGGCCTCCGCCACCTGCAGGCCACTGCCGTCAACGTAGCTGGGCACCCCGGTGAGCATGTGCCGCGGCGCCCGCCCCAGCCGTTCAGGCCAATGCTTGCGGATCAGGTCATGGTTGGCCCCGATCCCTCCAGTGGCGATGAGCACTGCCTCGGCCCTGAATTCGAATTCCGCGAGGACTTCACGTGAGGAGCTGACACCTCGCGCCGCACGGTCTTCCCTTAAGACCTGCCCACGCGCTCCGGTAACCGCTCCGTGTGTGGATACCAGATCGGTAACTTTGTGCCGCCCGCGGAACACGAGTTTCCCTTCGTCACGAGCGCGCAGAACCTTCTCGGCAAAAGGTGTCGAAACGCCGGTTCCGGTCCCCCAGGAAACGTGAAAGCGCGGGACGGAGTTCCCATGCCCCTCGGCCCTCCCGTCGCCTCGCTCTGCCCACCCGACAATGGGAGTCAGCTCGATGCCTTGGCGGCGTATCCATTCCCGCTTCTCACCGGCAGCGAATTCCACATACGCCCTGGCCCACCGCTCGGCCCATTTGTCTTCATCGTCAAGACGGTCAAATTGGGCGCTCGACGTCCAATCGCTCCAGGCAAGATCCAGCGAATCCCTGATTCCGAGCCGACGCTGTTCGGGCGAGTCAACCAGAAACAACCCGCCGAACGACCAGTGCGCCTGGCCTCCCAGATTCGCCTCGTTTTCCTGATCAAGGATGAGGACCCGCAAACCCGCCTCGACCGCTTCACAGGCGGCCACGAGCCCGGAAAGGCCAGCACCAATGATCAGCAGGTCCGCATGCTCTGTCTGGTGCACGGTATTGACACCTTTCCCCGATGGGCCGCGCGGCGGCGGCTTTCCTCGACCCTACTGGGTAGTTCTCCTCGTGAGAAGGGTGTGAATCAGTACTAGTCGGCCACTTTGGCAGCGGAGGCCGCGGCCTGTTCGGCGTCCAGCATCGACTCGGTGCCGCGCCCGGTAGTGCGGGTGTGTGAGCGGAAAGCTCCACAGAGGATCATGAGCCCGATGACCACGGCCGGAAGAATCCAGCCGGTCCACCCGGAGATGGTCATGCTGGTGGGGTCAAGGAATCCACCGAATGCCAGGAAAAGCACGCCGAAACCGACGCTGGCGTTGAACACTCCATGAGCCAGCGCTGCTGGCCACACCGAATTGCTGTACAGGCGCAGCCAGCCCAGCAGCGCACCGAAGACGATGCACATTCCGGACATGCAGGCGATCGCTACCGGCCCCGAGGAGTACGGGTAGTTGTATCCCAGCAGCAACAGGGGTGCATGCCAGATGCCCCAAACCACCCCGGAGATCAGAATCGCCGGAACGGACCCCAGGCGCAGCAGCCGTGGAAAGAGCCACCCGCGCCACCCGATTTCCTCCCCCAGCGCCGGTAACGCGTTGAGGAATCCTCCCATCACCGCAAAGCCCAGTTGGGTCCAGAGGAATTCGCTCGCGCCAGTGCGTCCGGCCAGAATTCGCACCGTCGTCAGGTGCTCGAAATCCGCCGGGTAGACACCCAGCAGGTCACCGACGAACAACGCCTGGAAGATCAGCGCCAGCGGGATCACGATGGCCAGCAGCACGCCGCAGAGAAAACGGCCCAGGGGACGGACGGGCCACAACCCCACGTTCCTCGCAAAGCCGCGCAGGCGTCGCTGAAAGGCGCTGACAATCACTGCCGCCACGGCCGGAGTCCACATCATGACGACCGCGATCCAGGTGAACTGCGGGTGCTGCAGCCCCGGCCCCAGCCAGAGCGGAAGCGCAACGAGCCAGGCCAGTCCCATGCTAAGAACGACATACCAGAGCACGGGAACAAGCCAGTGTACTTGACGCTGCTTCATTTCATCTCACTTAGACAGGGGCACGAGTTCGATCTTGCACCCAGTCAACCAGATTCGGAAGCAGCAAGGAGCAACGCCGTTGAAACCACGGCGCCAATCCCTGCGCTGTGCGTGCGCGCCGGAGCGCTCGTCCCGCGAAGCGAATGGATTCCATTACTCCCGCCTTCGCGTCGGTAAAGGACGCACGCCTGCCGCGCATGCCAGAGTGCGGCAGGAGCCGCGGCTCTTTCTCGCGACCAACCACTTCGAAAAGTGATTTAGATAACACCAGCGCGAGGAAATTGCGAAGTGGAGCTGTGAGTTGGGTTTGCCGCACCTCAAACATTGCCCAATTGTTGGTCTTCCCGGGAGCCGTCTGTTGATACATCAGCAATTGAGGAGATAAAATCAAAGTACTGTAGATATTTGGAGGTTTCTCTCATGGCCATCGCCGCCAAGCCAGCCAGCCGGTTTACCGGCGAACGCCTGGGCATTAGCCTGGTGTTCTTTTTGGCCGGGCTTTGGTATGCCTCCTGGGTGGGCCGGCTATCGGTCATCGGCGATGTTTTTGACTTCTCCAGCAGTGGGCTCGGCGCATTCCTGGCGTGCCTGACGGCCGGCTCGCTCGTAGGGCTATCGGTCGCCCCGATGCTGATTCGCCGTTTTTCGATCCGGAACCTTTTGCTCTACCTTCCCCTGGCGCTGGCGATCGGCCTGTTGCTCATGGGGCTGTCCATTTCCACCTTCGTCGAACCGATTCTTGCCTACGTCGTGCTGTTGGGCAGCGGAATCATCTTCGGAACTTTGGACGTGGCCATGAACGTCTACGGCGGAGGCGTCGAACGCCGTCAGGGACACAGCATCCTGCCCTCACTACACGGATTTTTCAGTCTTGGAACCCTGCTCGGCGCCGGTGCCGCCACCGCCACTATTAGTCTGCAGTGGCCAAGCCTCTGGCATTTCAGCGTCATCTCGCTGATTATCGCGGCACTGGCGGTCTGGTCCACAACCCTGGTCGCGGATGAGACCCCGACTCCCGCGCCCACGCCGGTCACCGAAGAATCCTGGTCTTCCAATGCGGCAAGCGGAAGATACACGCGATACACGCTGCTGCTGTTGGGGCTGATGGTCGCCGGCCTGAGCTTCACTGAAGGAGCGGCCAACGACTGGCTGGCGGTCGCCACCAATACCGGTCACGGGTTCTCCCACTCCCTCGGCGCACTGGTCTTCACCCTCTTTGTCGCGGCGATGACCCTGGGGCGCTTCACCGGCGGTCAGATCGTGGACCGCCTGGGTTCGGTGCGGGCCCTGCTGCTCATGGGCGGCATCGGGCTGTTCGGCGTGGCGTTGTTCATCGCCGGAGACAGCGCCTGGAGCATCGGGATGGGCGCGCTCTTCTGGGGACTGGGCAGTTCACTGGGCTTCCCGGTGGGAATGTCCATCGCCGCCTCGCATTCCAAGCACCTGGGGCCCCGGGCGGTCAGCATCGTCAGCGGCTTCGGCTACGGGGCGATGCTCAGCGGTCCGCCACTAATCGGGCTGCTCGGTGACCACATCGGCATCCTGCCGGCCCTGTGGCTCCCGGCGCTGGTGATGCTCGGCTCCCTGCTGCTCACCCCAATCGTCGGCAAACCTGCGCGGCGAGAAGCGAAAAAGGTTATACCGGCAGCAGAGCCCGGTCCTTGATGTTGCGCATGACAATGGTGCTGGTCAGCTTCTCCACTCCGGGAAGTTCGACCAGCACGTCGTCATAGAGTTGCTGATAGCTGGGAAGGTCAGCGGCATAAACCCTTAAGAGGAAATCCGGTTCCCCAAAGAGCCGCTGCGCCTCGACGATGAAATCCACTTCCTCCACGGCGGCTTCAAACTGCTTCATCTCCGAACGGTTCTTCAGCGTCACGAAGACCAGCGCCTCAAACCCCAGCCCCACCAACTTCGCGTCGACCACCGCCTGGTAGCCGCTGATAACTCCGCTTCGCTCCAGTTCCCTGATGCGTCGATGACACGGCGCCACGGTGAGGCCAACTTTTTCGGCCAGCGCGGTGGCGCTGAGCCTGCCGTCCCTCTGAAGCTCTGCGAGGATGGCCCGATCCAGCTGATCCATGCTGCTTTTCCTTCCTATGCGCAAATAAATTCTCAATTTCAACCTGCTTCACCTTTTATCTTGCGCTAGGAGCGGGTAAAGGGAGAAACTTCGCAAGCACATTTCGGCGTTTTTTGCCTAGCGTTGAGGCAGAACGACGGAACGGAGAAACTCATGGACCCCTCGCTCCTGGCAGGCTTTGCGCTTGTCTCGCTCACCCTGGCCTGCACCCCGGGAGCCGATTGGGCCTACATCATCTCCTCGGCGATCTCCCGTCGCTCCTTTGTCCCGGCCGTGATCGGCCTGCTGGTGGGGTACCTGTTTCACACCGCACTGGTGGCAGCCGGGATCGCGGCGCTGGTGGCAGGATCCCCGCAACTGCTCAGCTGGCTGACCGCCATCGGGGCGCTTTACCTGTTCTGGCTGGGGATCAGCACCGTGCGCAATTGGAAGTCGGCCGCATTCCATGACGGACCACTGGAGGAAATCGAAGCAGAAGACCGCCTCGACATGGCTGATGCTTTCGCACCGCAGCCAACATCCGGAACCCTGACCATGATTCGCAAACCAAAGTTGCGCCGTGCCACCCCGCGCGCCGATTTTGCCAAGGGCGTGCTGACCAGCGCGACGAACCCCAAGGCCCTATTGCTGTACGTTGCCCTGATCCCGCAGTTCATCACCGAGGCCGCCGCGTGGCCATTGGCGTTGCAGACCACGCTACTGGGACTGCTGCACTTCGCGGTGTCCATTGGCGTGTACTTCGCGGTGGCACTCGGAGCGCGCATCCTGTTGCGCAGTCGGCCGCTGGCCGCCCGTGCCGTGACCGTCCTGAGTGGGCTGATCATGATCTGCCTGTCCATTGGACTGATCTTCGAGCAGATCCTGCTGAAGTAGGCCCGACCGCAGATTTGTTGCAGCATCCGCCTCCAGTAGGCGCCGGGGCTTTCGGTCGACTTGCAGCCATAACGTGACGATTCTTGAACACTGATCAAGACAATTGAACAGTGATCAAGTATGCTCTTGCTTGACGGTTCCACGGAACCGGGCACAGCCGCCGCAGGATCTCAGGAAGAATCGCATGACACAGCCCCGCACCACCCCGATTCCACGCGAACTCCACTTTCAGGGTACGCCGGGGCAGGAACAGCTTTCCGCACTTCCCCAGATCCCGCAGCTGAGCATCGACCACGTGTCCGTGCAGCGGGCAGGCACACTGGTGTTGGATGACATCAACCTGACCCTCAACGAATCTCGCATTGGGGTGATTGGTCCGAACGGCGCGGGCAAGTCCACACTGGTGCGCCTGCTCAACGGCCTGGTTCTGCCCAGCACCGGTACCGTGCGGGTGGGCGAACTGAGCACCACCCGGGACGCGAAGAAGGTGCGACGCGATGTCGGGTTCGTGTTCCAGAACCCGGCCAACCAGATCATCATGCCCCTGGTCGAGGACGATATCGCCTTTGGCCTGAAGAACCTGCGCCTGCCGGCCAGCCAACGCCGCGAACGAGTCAGCGCCACCTTGCATGAACTGGGGATCAGCCACCTGGCGCACCGCGAAAGCCACACGCTCTCCGGGGGTGAACAACAGATGGTGGCGCTGGCCGCCGTCCTGGCCATGGACCCGAAGGTCATCGTCTTCGATGAACCCACCACGATGCTGGATCTGCGCAACCGCCTGCGATTCCAGCGGGAGATCGCGCGGCTGCCGCAACGCTGCCTGGTGGTCACCCACGACCTGGAGCTGCTCGAGGACTTCGACCGGGTGCTCGTGGTCACCGACGGCGGCATCGGCTTCGATGGCCCCCCGTCCGCAGCGGTGCAGTACTACCGCGACTGGAGTGCCCAATGATAACGGCCCACAATGACTCATGGCTTGGCCAGGTGCCGGCCGGAGCGAAGTTCCTGGTGCTGCTTCTGGTGAGTATCGGTCTCTATCTGATCCCCAGCTGGCGCGTCCTGGCGGCCGCCCTGGTAGTGGCGGTACTCCTGATGCTCTCCGCCCGGGTGCCGTTGCGCAGCCTGAGACTGCCGCTAATCACCTTGGTGGTCATCGTGGGGCTGGTCTTTGTGGTGATGGGGCTGCAGACCGACTGGAACCAGGCAGCGGTGGCGGCTCTGCGCCTGCTCACATTATGCGTCTGCGCCTATACGGTCAGTCTCACCACGACGTTCGACCAAATGCTCGAACTGTTCCAGCGCATTGTGGCGCCGCTGCGCCACGTCGGCGCGAATCCGGCGCAGATCGCCCTCGGGTTGGCCCTGGCCATCCGCTTCATCCCCGAACTCAAGCGCATTTACCTCGAAGTACGCGAGGCACAGCACGCCCGCGGACTGGGCAACAACCCGTTGGCCGTCTCGGTCCCACTGGTCATCCGGGCCCTGCGGGTTGCCGATGAGACCGCCGAAGCCCTCGACGCCCGCGGCTATGACAGCGTCGAGGCGGGCCAGCAGGCCCGAACTCGCCCACAACGCCATGCGTAGCCGGCCCGAACCACACCGGCCGGGCCTTGCTCGGCAACCAGAAATTCAGACTCTTCCCATCCACCCTTGATCCAGGAAGCCAACAATGAATCGCACTCCTTCAGTCAGAGACTCCGCCAACCGCAGCTCGGCGCGCCCGTCGAACCTGCCGGAAAACCCTGGCCGTTCCAACGCCACCAGGGACACCGTTCTGGTGGCCGTGTTCGCGGCCCTGATCGCCGCGATGGGCCTGGTACCGCCGATCACCTTGGGTGTGATCCCCGTTCCGATCACACTGCAGACCCTGGGTGTCATGCTTGCCGGAGCCCTGCTGGGCCCCTGGCGCGGCATGCTGGCCAACCTCACCCTGGTGGCATTGGTGGCCGCGGGGCTTCCGCTGTTGGCGGGCGGTCGTGGAGGGCTGGGCGTCTTCGCCGGCCCGACCGGCGGCTACCTGCTGGGCTGGGTTCTCGGTTCGCTGCTGATTGGCCTGTTGTTCAAGTACTGGGTGCTGCGGTGCCACAGCAAGGGCGCACAGCTGGCCGCTGGCCTGGTGTCCACCATCATTGGCGGCATCCTGGTGATCTACGCCTGCGGCATCCCCTGGACCACCATGGTCTCCGGCATCCCGATGGGCACCTCGGCCCTGGGCTCGCTTGGCTTCCTGCCCGGTGACCTCTTCAAGGCCGTCCTGACCACCGTGGTGGCCGTGACCGTGCACCGCAGCTACTCCGGACTGATGAAGTAGCACCCATGGATCTGGCCGCCACCCTTTATCAGCGTGCCCTAACGGCTCCACAACAGCCGGCACTGATCGGCACCGAACGGACGCTGAGCTACGCCCGGCTCTACGCCGCGGCCAGCCGGGGCGCTCACCGGGTGGCGGCCGCCACCGGCAGCAAGATTTCCGAGGACCAGCTCCCGCCCCGGGTGGGCCTGTTGGCCCTCGAACCGCTGCACGCCATCACCGGGTTCTACTCATTGGTGCTGGCGGGGATCAGCGCCGTGGTGCTGGATCCGGCCTGGCCGGAATCCCGCCTGGGGGCCGTGATCCGCCAGCTGGATCTGCGCCACGTGCTGTGTGACGCGGCAGGCGCCCAGGCGCTGCAGCAGGCAGCCGTCCCCGGCCTGATGCGGTTGCCCATTGACTTGTCCGAAGATGAGCCAGCGTCCCTACTGGCCCCACCGCACATCGATGCGGACCGTGAATTGCTGGTCGTCTTCACCTCGGGTACCACCAGCTTGCCCAAGGCGATTTGCCGCACCCGCCACTCCTGGCAGGCCAGCGTCCGGTTGGGCAGCAAGATCCTTCACGCCACCGCCGGAGAAATCAGCCTCATTCCCGGGCCGCTGGCCCATGGACTCAGCCTCTACGCGGTCGTGGAAAGCCTCACCACCGGGGGCACGGCGCTGCTGACCGGACGCTGGATGCCACGGCAGGTACGAGAACTGCTCGAATCCCACCGGTGCACCCGCGTGGTGGCAGTTCCCTCCATCCTGCGCCGGCTACTGGAGCAGTTTGATCCACGGCTGCTGGAGGGCCTGCGCTACGCGATCAGCGGCGGGGAAACCCTGCCCGCGCCCCTGCGCCGCCGGCTGCAGCAGCTGCCCGGCCTCGAGGACGTCGTGGAATACTACGGCACAAGCGAACACAGCCTGATCGCCTACCGCAGCACCACCACGGCGCAGCGTAATGCCTCCACCGGATTCGCCGGCACTCCATTTCCCGGCGTCCAGTTGCACATCGCCGCACCGGATCAAGAGACCGGCGTCGGGGAAATCTACGTACACAGCCCCCTGCTGGCCAGCGGATACCATCCCAGCGGTCAGGAACGCTTCCGCTGGGACGGCAACCGGCTCAGCGTCCGGGACATGGGCCGGTTTACGGACGGGACGCTGTTTGTCCTCGGGCGGGCCGGAGGAATGCTGAACCTGGGTGGCAACAATATCCACCCCAGCGAAATCAGCCAGGCCATGGCCGCCGCACTGGGTCTGGCCCATGTCGAGGTTCTGCTGCATGAGGAGCCCGAAGCGGCTCCCCGGCTGATCGCGGTCATCCACCGAGACGAGCTCTGCCCCACCCTGGATGCGCAGGAAATCCGCGCCCGGCTGGCGGCGGTCCTGCCGAGCTACAAAATCCCGCACGAGCTGCGGTGCGTCGACGTCTGGCCGCTGACCAGCAGCGGCAAGATCGCGGTCGGGCGGCTCCCCGGCGTCTGGTCGCCCGAGGGCGCGGTGCTGCTGCGGGCGCCGGCCAACAACACGGTACGGGCCTAGGTTTGCGGCGCACACGCGCGAAGCCCGCTGGGTCCGCACCTCGTGCAGGAAGGGAAGAAGTTCATGAACCAGGTCTATGTGGTTGCTGCACGGCGTACCCCGATCCTGCGCAGCGCCAGACAGTACTCGCAGGTCGGCGCCGAACGCTTGGCCGCCACCGTGATCGATGCACTGCTACAGGAGACCGGGGTGCCGCCCGGGGAGGTGGATCAGGTGCTGCTGGGCAGCGCGGCCGGGCCCGGGGGCAACATTGCCCGGGTGGCCACCCTGGCCAGCAGCCTCGGCCCCGACGTGCCGGCCACCAGTTTTGACGCCCAATGCGCCAGCGGGCTGGAGGCAATCGCGGCCGGGGCCAGGATGATCGCCTGCGGCGAAGCCCGGGTAGTCATCGCCGGCGGCACCGAAAGCGTCAGCACCGCGCCCTGGAGGCTGAGCAACCCCCACGATCCGATGGAACCGGTCCGTCGCTATTCCCGTGCACGGTTCACTCCCGCCCCGGATCCCGACCCGGGCATGGGGGTTGCGGCAGAAAACATTGCCAGGCGCTATGGGATTTCCCGTGAACGACAAGACCGTTTCGCGCTGCGCAGCCACCATCGGGCGCTGGCGGCCGAACAGGCCGGGCATTTCACCGGCGAGCTGGTTCCGGTTGGCACGCCGCAGGGGGTCGTCACCCGCGATGGCTGCCCCAGAAGCAACCTGAGCATGGAGAAGCTTTCCGCGTTGCGTCCGGCCTTCGTGACTGGGGGCAGCGTGACGGCCGGGAACAGTTGTCCGATCAATGATGGCGCGGCGGCGGTGATGCTGGTCGATGCCGAAACCCTGGGGCGTCTACGAGTGGGTTTTGCGTTGCGGTACCTGGGCGCTGCCGCCGGCGCCTGTGATCCGCAGGTATTGGGAATGGCGGCGGTGCCGGCCTACCGCAATCTGCAGCGGCTGTTGCCGCAGCTGCTGCAGGCCCCGCCCCGGCTGGTGGAGTTCAATGAGGCCTTCGCCGTCCAGGCCCTGGCGTGCCTGGACGAACTGGATGTGGCCGAGGCCTGCGTCAACCTGGAGGGCGGCGCCCTGGCACTGGGACACCCGTATGGGGCCAGCGGCGGGATCCTGGTGTCCCGGCTCTTCTGGCAGGCCCGGCGGCGTGGGCTGCACGGGGCGAATGCCGTGGCGTTGATGGCTGCCGCGGGGGGTACGGGCAGCGCGGTCGCCTTCGAGGCCCTGGCCTTGCAAGGCCCTGCCGCAGCCTAGGACTGCTCCTACGCGCGGGCCGGGAGCTAGATGTTGAAGCCCAGTGCCCGCAATTGCTCTCGTCCCTCATCGGTGATCCGCTGCGCGCTCCAGGGCGGCAGCCAGACCCAGTTCAGGTGGTAGGTGCCGACCAGGTTCCTTAGGATCGAAGCGACCTGTTCCTCGATCACATCGGTCAGCGGGCATTCGGCGGTGGTCAGCGTCATGTCGATTTCCAGTACCCCGCGTTCGCTGAAGCGCAGCCCGTACATCAGGCCCAGATCGATGATGTTGACCCCGAGCTCGGGGTCGATCACGTCCTTCAGCGCCTCGCGGATCTCGGCCATGGGCCGGGCCAACCGGGTGGGGACGCCGTGTTCTGGGGATTCGGACATCAACTGCTCCGCAAACTCATGTGACTAAGGCGAACCTGCATTGATTACGCCACTTGACCATCACGTTATCATCCGGCGTGGCGGTCCCCCAGCAGATGACGCCGCACCGGGTAACTTCCACGCGGCCGCTGCTTGTGGCGGCGCGGCTGCGGCCGGCTGCTGTAACCCGCCGCGTGGGGGTTAACGCCAGCAGGCCGGCACGCCCGCCCGTGGGCGGTGTGCCGGCCTGCTGGACCGTGGTCTGTGACTAGATGTTGAACCCGAGGGCACGCATCTGGTCACGGCCGTCGTCGGTGATCCGTTCCGGACCCCATGGCGGCATCCAGACCCAGTTCAGACGGTGCTCGTCGACTATGCTCTCCAGCGTCGCTGCCACCTGCTCCTCGATCACGTCGGTGAGCGGGCAGGCCGCGGTGGTCAGGGTCATGTCGATCAGAAGCACGCCGTCCTCGGCGTACTTCAGCCCGTAGAGCAGACCCAAATCGACGATATTGACTCCCAGTTCCGGGTCAATAACATCCTTGAGCGCTTCCTCGACATCCTCCAGCGGGGTCGTGGTCGACCCCTCGTGCTGTTCAGTTGATTCGCTCATGGTTTCCACCTAACTAGGCCGTGACCTTCAGGAAACGGTCGTAGCCCTCTTCTTCCAGACGGTCGGCCAGTTCCGGGCCGCCCTGTTCGGCGATCTTGCCGTCAACGAACACGTGCACGTGGTCCGGCTTGATGTAGCGCAGGATGCGGGTGTAGTGGGTGATCAGCAGAACGCCCATCTCGTTCTCGTCCTGGGCACGGTTCACGCCCTCGGAGACAACCTTCAGCGCGTCAACGTCCAGGCCCGAGTCGGTTTCATCCAGCACGGCAAACTTCGGCTTGAACAGTTCCAGCTGCAGGATTTCCACGCGCTTCTTCTCACCGCCGGAGAAGCCTTCGTTGACGTTGCGCTGGGCGAAGTCGGCGTCGATCTTCAGCTTGCCCATGGCTTCCTTGACGTCCTTGGTCCAGGTGCGCAGCTTCGGTGCTTCGCCGTCGATGGCGGTCTTGGCGGTGCGCAGGAAGTTGGTCATGGACACGCCCGGGACCTCGACCGGGTACTGCATGGCCAGGAACAGGCCGGCCTTGGCGCGCTCGTCAACGCTCATCTCCAGCACGTCCTCGCCGTCCAGCATGATCGAGCCGCTGGTGACGTTGTAGCGCGGGTGACCGGCGATGGTGGCGGCCAGGGTGGACTTGCCCGAACCGTTCGGACCCATGATCGCGTGGGTTTCGTTGGTGTTGATCACCAGCGAGACGCCCTTGAGGATTTCCTTCTCGCCCTGCTCGGTGTCGATCGAGACGTGCAGGTCCTTGATTTCCAAAGTAGACATACGTCGTTCCGTTTCTGTGTCTAAAATCTTTCGAATTACCCGGCCAACTAGTTGTTGGTGACGGCCAATTCCTTTTCGATGATGTCGGTCAGGCGCGCTTCAAGTTCCTCATCGCGGATCTGCTGCACGATTTCGTTCAGGAAGCCGCGAACCACCAGGCGGCGGGCGGACTTCTCGTCGATGCCACGGCTCATCAGGTAGAACAGGTGCTCGTCATCGAAGCGTCCGGTGGTCGAGGCGTGCCCGGCACCCTCGATCAGACCGGTCTCGATCTCCAGGTTCGGCACCGAGTCGGCGCGGGTGCCGTCGGTGAGCACCAGGTTGCGGTTGGCTTCGTAGGAGTCGGTCCCCGAGGCCTCCTTGCGGATCAGCACGTCGCCGATCCACACGGTGTGTGCCCCTTCGCCCTGCAGCGCACCCTTGTAGAGCACGTTGGAGGTGCAGTTGGGCAGGTTGTGGTCCACGAACAGGCGGTGCTCCTGGTGCTGGCCGGCGTCTGCGAAGTACAGGCCGTACAGCTCCACCTCACCGTGCTCCCCGGCGAAACGGGCCGAGGGGTTCACGCGCACCAGGTCGCCACCGAAGGAGATGGCGATGTGCTTGAAGTAGGCGTCCTTGGCCACGGCAGCCTGCTGGCTGGAGGCGTGGATCGCGTCATCGTTCCAGGCCTGCAGCGACACGACGGTCAGCTTCGCCCCGGCGCGCACCTCGAACTCGATGTTCTGCGAGAGCACGGCGGAACCGACGTGGTCCAGCACCAGGGTCGCCTCGGAGTTCTCCTGGGCGATCACGATGATGTGCTGGGCGGCGGGGTCCATGGACTCACCGGTGATGGTCAGGTGCGACTTGATGCCCTCGGCGTTGGCCGGGATCGTCAGCACGTGCGCCTCGTTGGCGTACTTCCAGCCGTTGGCCGCCACCCGGTCCTCCGGGGTGGAGACCACGCCGCGCAGCTTGTCGCTGGCCGGCACGGTGGTGATGGTGACCTTCTCGTCGCCGCTGAGCTCAACCTTCGGCGCGGCGCCGGTCAGTTCCTTCTTGTGCAGCCCGCCCAGGCGCTTGAGCGGGGTGAAGCGCCAGTCTTCCTCGCGGCCGGTCAGCGGCGCGAAGTCATCGACGTCGTAGCTGGTCAGCCGACCGGCACGGGAGGAGTCGGGAATGCCGACCCCGCCACCGTGGCTGTGGCCCTTGACCGAGTCGCCGGCCAGCGGCGAGGCAGCCTCGTTCAGCGGCGAGAGGTTCTCGCCCTCTTCGGTGAAACCCGGGATTGAGGGGGCGCCGATGCGGGCCTTCTCGTCCGGAATATGGGTAGTGGTCTCCGACATGCTTAGCCGACCGATCCTTCCATCTGCAGTTCAATGAGGCGGTTCAGTTCCAGTGCGTATTCCATCGGCAGCTCGCGGGCGATCGGCTCGACGAAGCCGCGCACGATCATTGCCATGGCCTCGTCCTCGGCCATGCCGCGGCTCATCAGGTAGAACAGCTGGTCCTCGGATACGCGCGAGACGGTCGCCTCGTGGCCCATGGTGACGTCGTCTTCACGCACGTCAATGTAGGGGTAGGTGTCCGAACGCGAGATCTGGTCAACCAGCAGCGCGTCACACACCACCGAGTTCTTGGTGCCCTTGGCGCCTTCGCGCACCTGCACCAGGCCGCGGTAGGCCGAGCGTCCGCCATTGCGGGCCACCGACTTGGCGACGATCGCGCTGGAGGTGTTCGGGGCGATGTGCACCATCTTCGAACCGGTGTCCTGGTGCTGGCCCTCGCCGGCGAAGGCGATGGACAGGGTCTCGCCCTTGGCGTGCTCGCCGACCAGGTACACGGCCGGGTACTTCATGGTGACCTTGGAGCCGATGTTGCCGTCGACCCACTCCATGGTGGCGCCCTCTTCACAGATGGCGCGCTTGGTGACCAGGTTGTAGACGTTGTTCGACCAGTTCTGGATGGTGGTGTAGCGAACGCGGGCGTTCTTCTTCACGATGATCTCCACCACGGCCGAGTGCAGCGAGTCCGACTGGTAGATCGGCGCGGTGCAGCCCTCGATGTAGTGCACGTAGGAGCCCTCATCGGCGATGATCAGCGTGCGCTCGAACTGGCCCATGTTCTCGGTGTTGATGCGGAAGTAGGCCTGCAGCGGGATTTCGACGTGAACGCCCTTGGGGACGTACACGAACGAGCCGCCGGACCACACGGCCGTGTTCAACGCGGCGAACTTGTTGTCGCCCGCCGGGATCACGGTGCCGAAGTACTCCTGGAAGATTTCCGGGTGTTCCTTCAGTGCGGTGTCGGTGTCCAGGAACACCACGCCCTGCGCTTCCAGGTCCTCACGCAGCTGGTGGTAGACGACCTCGGACTCGTACTGAGCGGCCACACCGGCCACCAGGCGCTGCTTTTCAGCCTCCGGGATGCCCAGCTTGTCGTAGGTGTTCTTGATGTCCTCGGGCAGGTCCTCCCAGCTGGTGGCCTGCTTCTCGGTGGAGCGAACGAAGTACTTGATGTTGTCGAAGTCGATGCCCGACAGGTCCGCGCCCCAGGTGGGCATCGGCTTGCGGTCAAAGTACTTCAACGACTTCAGGCGGCGTTCGAGCATCCATTCCGGCTCGCTCTTCAGGTGCGAGATGTTCTCCACCACGGCCTCGCTGAGGCCACGCTGGGCGCTGGCACCTGCCTCGTCGCTGTCAGCCCAACCGTATTCGTAGTTTCCGATCCCGTGGAGTTCAGGGTTCTTCTCCAGGATCTCGGAAATCACGCCCGGGTCGGCAGACTCATGTGCAATCTGATCCGTCATCGCGGCCTCTCCTGCTTCGTGAACTGAATTCGAGTTCTCTTCTCGGCGCGTCGCGGCGCCTTTTCACGGCCCACGGGGATGTGGGTCGTGCACACGTGACCGCCGCTGGCCAGCGTGGAGAGCCGACGTACATCGACCCCCAGCAGCCGGGCGAACATTTCCGTCTCGGTGTCACAGAACACCGGGAACTCACGTGCCAAGTCTTGGATGGGGCAATGCCCCTGGCACAGCTGCACGCTGTGCATCAACGCCGTGGGCAGCTTGGTGTCCACGGTGCGCGTGTACCCGACAAATCCGTCGGCGTTCAGCAGCTCACCGAGCACCTCGGCCCGCTGCTCCAGGCCTTCGACCCCCTCAAGGGCCTTGGCGTACCGGTCCTCCATGTCCTGGAAGCGGCGGCGGGCGAACCCGCGGATGGCGTCCTCCCCGACCGCGTCGCCCAGGTCCCGCAGGGCCTGGGTGGCGATGTCCAGGTAGTCGTTGCCCAACTTCGCCTGCCCCCGGTGGGAGAGCACGTACCGGCGCGAGGGGCGTCCGGCACCAGACTTCTGGTTTGCGACCAGCTTGACCTCGACCAGCCCGGCCTTGGACAGGGCGTCGAGATGGCGTCGAACGGCTGCCGGGGTGAAACCAAGTTTCTTGCCCAACTCTGCCGCGCTGACCGGGCCGTCTTCCAAGACGGCATACAACACGCGGTCGCGCGTCCGTTCTTCGGTATCCCCAATCGCGCCCACTACCTTTGCCGGCTGATCGCCAACTGAGTTTGCTTTAGATGAATACACAACACAAGCATGACCATATTTAGCGCTAAGGTCTAGTAAGGGAGTGCTTACTAAGGTTAGCCATTGTCGACACCTGCTCGGCACCGGCAATTTTCAACATGACCACGAAATTTATCTTAGCGTGTCTGCCCGAAAACCGCCGTGAGCAAAGCCTCATCGGACCCAACTTCGACCTAGCGTAGAATCGATGGGTGTCTTCCGATTCCCCCAGTCTCATCATCAGTGAGCTGTGCAAGGACCTTGGACCGGTGCCGGCGCTGAATAACCGGATGCTCCGGGTCCTGCACTCCGTCTCACTCAAGGCCCACCCCGGACAGGTGACCACCCTGCTTGGCTCCAACGGCGCCGGGAAGTCCACCACCCTCAGCTGTGCCCAGGGCCTGCTGCGCCCGGACAGCGGAAGCATCCAGCTGCTGGGGCAGGATCCCTACGGGGACAAGCCCGAACTGCGCTCCCGGGTGGGGGTGATGCTCCAGGATGGCGGGCTGCCCCCGTCGATGCGCCCGATCCCGCTGCTGCGCCACGTCGCTTCGCTTTACCGCAACCCCATCGACCTGGATGCGCTGATCAAACGGCTGGACATCGAATCCTTCGCCTCGCGCACCATCCGCCGGCTTTCTGGCGGACAGAAGCAGCGCGTCGCGCTGGCCGCGGCACTGGCCGGGGACCCGGAAGTCGTCTTCCTCGACGAGCCCAGCGCCGGGCTGGACCCGCAGTCGCGCCAGGTGGTGTTCGACCTGATCGGCGACCTGCGCGATGCGGGCAAGGCCATCATCCTGACCACCCACCTGATGGATGACGCCCAGAAGCTCAGCGACTACGTGTACATCATCGACCGTGGGCGCACCGTCGCCCAGGGGACGGTCAGCGAACTGACCACCCTGGCCGCCGCCGAACAGCAGACCCGCCCGGTCTCCTTCGGGGCCGGAGCCGGCCTGGCGCTGCCGGTTACCGTGCCCGCCGGACTGCACCTGAGCGAAACGGCCCCGGGCGAATACCGCCTGGACGGGGTCCGCTCCCCCGAACACCTGCTGTGGCTGACCACCTGGTGGGCCGAGGCCGGCATTCTGCCCCACCACCTGAGCCTGCAGGCCCGCAGCCTGGAGGACGTGTTCCTGGAGATCGCCCAGAAGGAGCCCGATAACGCATGAGCGCACCGACCGAGCTTCCCCGGCACCAGAGCGTGCCCAACAATGCGGTCTCCCCGTTGCGGCGCATCGCCCTGCAGGGCAAGTACGAGACCCTCGTGATGCTCAGCAACGGTGAACAGCTGGTGCTGGCCATCGTGATGCCGCTGATCGCCTTGTTCGCCCTGACCTTCACCAACCTCATCGACGGGGTGGCCGAACGCAACATCGACGCCGCCGTGCCCGGGGTGCTGGCCCTGTGCGTGGTGTCCACCGCGTTCACCGGGCAGGGCATCGGCACCGGGTTCGACCGGCGCTACGGGGTGCTGCGGATGTTCTCCACCACCCCGCTGGGGCGCACCGGGCTGATCTTCGGCAAGGTCGTGGCCGTATTGACCGTCCTGGCCATCCAGCTGGTGCTGATCGGGGCCTGCGCGCTGCTGCTGGGCTGGGAACCACGCCTGGTCGGCATCCTGCCCTCCCTGCTCTTCCTGCTGTTGGGCGCCGGCTGCTTTACCGCCCTGGGTCTGCTGATCGCCGGGACCGTACGGCCCGAGGCGACGCTGGCCATCACCAACCTGGCCTGGATCCTGCTGGCCGGCGTCGGCGGGGTGCTCTTCCCGACCTCCATGGCCCCGGCCTGGATCCACCCCATCCTCAACGCCCTGCCCTCCGCGGCATTGGGCGATTCGCTGCGCGCGGCGCTCATCGACGGCGTCTTCCACTTCCCGGCAGGCCTGCTGCTGGTGGTGTGGACCGTCGTGGGCTCATTCGCGGCCGTCAAGCTGTTCAAATGGAACTAACCGCCACACCAATCCGAGGGAGAAGTTAATGTCTTCGTCCGTTGCCCCGTCCACGAGCTGGGCGGACAGGCTGCCCACCAAGGTCACCAAGACCGTGCACGGCTTGGCGATCGCCTCGCTGGTCTCCCAGGTGGGCATCATCATCAGTGGCGGCGCCGTGCGCCTGACCAAGTCCGGGCTGGGTTGCTCCCAGTGGCCGAACTGCATGCCCGGCACCATGACCCCGGTCCCGGAAATGGGCATCCACGGTTTCATTGAGTTCGGCAACCGCCTGCTGACCTTCGTGCTGATGGCCATCGCCCTGGCCTTCCTGGTGGCCATCTGGAGGATGCGCTCCACCCACCGTTCGCTGTTCGTGATCGGCTGGGTCCTGCTCATCGGCATCCCCTTCCAGGGGGTCATCGGCGGCATCACCGTCTGGTCCGGGCTGAACCCGTGGGTGGTGTCCCTGCACTTCCTGCTGTCCATGGCCCTGGTCATGCTGGCCACCGTACTGGTCAACCGCACCGGCCGCGAATACAAGCACACCCCCGCCCCGGTGCAGGACAAGACCATCGCCCAGGTCTCCTGGGTGGCCTGGATCGCGTCCATGCTGGCCATCATCTTCGGCACCGTGGTCACCGGCACCGGTCCGCACGCCGGGGACGCCTCGGCCCCCCGCCACCTGTTCGACCCGCTGACCGTGACCCGCATGCACACCGCCCCGGTGTACCTGCTGATCGGCGCGACCATTGTCCTGCTGGTGCTGGCGGCCAAGCGCAAGGCCGGCCCGGAATTCACCCACGGGCTGTACTGGCTGGTCGGCGTGCTGCTCCTGCAGGCCGCGATCGGGTACATCCAGCACTTCACCGGACTGCCGATCGTGCTGGTCATCCTGCACATGCTGGGCAGTGCGCTGCTGGGCATCGCCACCACCAACGTGTGGGACCGTGCGGTGCGCCTGCCCAAGTACGAGGTGCCGCAGCACAACGTCCCGCAGCTCTAACTGGCCCCAAGACGGCCCCAGGCCGTCCCACCGTGGCGCCCAGCGACCCGGTGTCGGAACCCAATTCGCTCCGACACCGGGTCGCTGTTCTTTGTCCAGCATGACGCGCTTCCGGTGGCACTTCACTGCCCGAAACCCTGGTGCGGAGCCGCACACAGCCGGGGACGCTCGATACCCGGGGCGAAGCTGCTGCACCCCTGCTTTCGGTCGGTGGATGGCCCTGGAAGCTAGGACTGCTCCCCGCCGGCCTCCGGCACCCGAAGCGCGCTGCGCAGGGGCAGGCGCAGCAGTCCGTACAGCCCTATCGCCAGGATGACCCCACCGCCGACCCACAGGGCGGCGACCAGGATTCCGGCATCAACAACCGCCACCCCCAGTACCAGCAGACCATAGGCCAGGGTGACCCAGTGGGCTGCACGGAAGTTCGCGGCATAACCCGCGGCAAGCAGCACACTAAAGACAGCCCAGAGCAGCAATGGGACCTGGGCCGCACCGAAGCTTCCCACCATCAAGCCGGCGAGGACCAGCACCACCGGCACCACCAACAGCAGTGCCCCGAGAATGCGCATCACCAGGGCTTCCGCCCGGGGTGCTGTCACCGTGCTGGCATATCCAATGACGGCGCCCATCCAGGCGGTGATCGCCATGGGCACCAGGAACAGGCCCGCGTCGAAGGGCCCGGTGAACACCAGCACGCTCAACAAGGCCGCGATGAGCATCATCAGCCACCGCCGCGCACCATCCGGCACCAGCACCACCCCAGCGCAGGCCAACGCCGGGAGCAGGGTCAACACGGCAGCGCCCGGACCATAGGCGTCGACCAGGGAGGATAACCTCCCCTGCGGCACGCTGGTCGCCTCCGGGCTCAGCCCCTCGGGATTGCGCAGGAAAAAGCTCACCACCACCGCGGCCAGAACGCCCAGGGCGACGGTGACACCCCACAGCACCGTTGCCGGGTTGCGCACGCCGCCCCGGGCGCGTGGATCCAGTTCGCTGCGGCTTGCCTCGGCGACGAGCCTGGGCTCACCCAATGCCGCCAGGATCCGTTCCGGATCACGCCCCTGGGCCAGGGCCTCGTCAATATGGTCCCGCACGTCCTGCAGAATCGATTCCCTCTCAGGTCGTGTTACGTCGGCCAAGGCACCCTTGAGCCGGCGCAAATACCGCTGGGTCGCACGATCGGTGGAAATGCTAGACATGATGCCCTCCCAAGAGCCCGTCAACCTGCTGCTGAATCCCCCGCCACACCTCGCGAAAGCTGGCCAGTTGATGTTGGCCGTGCTCGGTGATGGCATAGTACTTCCGCGAACGGGTGCCATCTCCGGCCTCCCAGCGTGCATCGACGCTGCCAGCCTGCTTCATGCGCGCCAAAAGGGGGTACAAACTTCCTTCGCTGGCCGAAAGCTCGCGTTCCATGAGCTCGTTTGCGATCTCCAGGCCGTACATTTCGCGTTGATCGAGCAAGGCGAGCACACAGTACTCCAGCACGCCCTTGCGCAGGTTGGTTGCCATTTTCTCCACTGCCCGATCCATAAGTTGAAGATACCTTGCACCACAAGACTTGTACAGCAAGAGTCACCCAGGGGCCGAACTTACGGGTTGGACGAGAACACAAAAAGCCCCCGGCGAATGCACCGGGGGCTGAAGTGTGGGGTTCTAGCCGAACAGCGGGCTGCCGACGAACGGGTCGATGGCCAGGGCAAGGAACACGATCGACAGGTAGGTGATGGAGATGTGGAAGACCTTCATCGCCTTGCGGTTCATCTCAGCGGGCTTGTGCTCGCGCTGGGCTTCGCGGTAGAGCACGTGCGACTCGTAAACGAACCAGAGACCGGCCCCGCCGGCCAGGGCGGTGTACACGATGCCGGCGTAGCCCATGGGCACTAGCAGCATCGAGCAGACGAAGGTGGCCCAGGCGTAGAGCACGACCTGCACGGAGACGCGCCGAGCGTTGGCGATCGCGCCAAACATCGGCACCGAGGCCGCGTTGTAGTCATCGGCGTACTTCATGGACAGCGGCCAGTAATGCGGCGGGGTCCACAGGAAGATCACCACGAACAGGATGAAGGCCGGCCATTCCAGGGTGTTGGTGACCGCGGCCCAGGCGATCAGCACCGGCATGCATCCGGCGATGCCGCCCCACACGATGTTCTGGGTCGTGCGGCGCTTGAGGATCAGCGTATAGAGCACCACGTAGAACAGGATGGCCAGCAGCCCCAGTGCCGTGGTCAGCGGGTTGGTGCCGAACCAGAAGATCGCCAGAGAGGTAATGGCCAGCACCCAGGAGAAGATCAGCGCTTCGCGCGGAGTCACATCTCCGGTCACCAGCGGGCGGCCCTTGGTACGCTTCATCAGCCGGTCCATGTCCCGGTCGAAATAGCAGTTGAAGGCGCCCGAGGCTCCAGCAGCCAATGCGCCGCCAATCAGGGTCGAAGCCATCAGCCACACCGAGGGGAACCCGCCGTAGGCGAAGATCATCGTGGGCAGGGTGGTGACCAGAAGCAACTCAATGACGCGCGGCTTGGTCAATGCCACGTAGGCACTGGCCTTGCGCTTGATGAATTCGCCGGTGGTCTCATCGAGCTGACGCGAGGCCTGGGGGCTCGGCGCATCGGCGACACTAAGAGACTTCAATTAAACGCACTCAGTTCTTCACGGGTACAAGACAGACGTCCTTATTCTACGCGTAATAGAAGACTTAGGGTAGTTGAGTTGGGTCATATCCGGCCTACTCCGGCGTGATTCCAGCCATCTCCCGCACTAAATCGCAACGCGGCAACACCTTCGGAACTGATTGCGCGCTACCACCCCTCGTTGAGCATCGATGCCCGCCGCCCGAATTCATCGCGATCATGAGAAGTGGACGACGGGTGGATTATCCCTACTTCCCAAACTCCTGCCGGGACCATTTGTCTCACTCACCCTGCAAGCCTTTGACAAGAGTGACACTTTGTGGATCACCAGATATACAAAAGCAGCGGTTTGTGGCTGGTAAGCGGAACTGCACTTGGAGCAGGCCATGGCGATCGAGACGTGGCAGGTCATGGCGAATACCTCCAAGGTGCGGTGCCGGCCATTTCCGTCGGCAGCCCCAGAGATCGGAAGGCACGCCTTAGCCTGGTGCACGTCCAACCAACCCGGGCTGCACCCAACGACCTTCCGATAGACAGAAAAGCCGACAGTGGATTGCAGGAGCTGAAATGAAGGATCCCGGCGGAGGGCTCCATCAATGGGGGCATTCACCATGAGGAGCGTGGACCCTCAGGCCCACAGCCTCGGGTCTTCGGGGCCGACCGAAGTGACGATCTTCAGTATCCCTGCGGGCATCGATCTGTTCGGTTGTCACCCTAACTGGAAACCGCTGAAACCTCCGGTGCAGTTGCCTCATTTCATAGGGCCCACGCCATCGGCAACGGTTCACTATTCGCGAGGAACGTCGTACGGACCATCGAAATAGAGTGCTATCGACATGTCTCATTGATGCCTTCGACTTTTGGCCGTGATGAAGAAATCTTCAGGGTCCTCACCTCAGGGTGAGGTACTCCTTCTTTCCCGACTGCGATTGCGGAGGGTGACAAACAGCACGGTCAGCGCCACCCCCATGGTCATGATCCCAAGATTCACGAGCCCATATGACCAAACTTCCCCTTCATTGAGCACGAGCGGAAGACCCTTCGGCGTCGGACCGAACATTCCGTCGCCGAAGACTGTAAGCCCGCCATTCAGCCAGTTCAGAAGCACCAGGAGTGTCTGAAACGTGAACAGAATCGCCTCGATGACGAGGTAGAGCAACGCCGCCATTAGTCGCGACCGCACAAAGAGTCCGATGAAAACGACAAGAATAGGGGTCAGCAAGAGGTTCATGACTTTCTCCAATCCCATAAACGAGGTTTGCTTCTCCTGCGGCTGGCCACAGCCCGTCCACCAGAACTCACCGCAACACGAGCGTTGCAAAGACACAGACACCGAGCATCGTGAACCATCCCAGCGCCCCGACGATCGCGTGGAGCGCAGGCACCGGACGTGAGAAGCCGAGGACGTCCTTGGCTACCGCTACGTAGTTCCCCGCAGCGCTGTCGATGCCGTGCCGCGCACGGTAGCTCGCAAACATAAGCAAGTCGCCGAGGACCTGGCCGGCCGTAATTACGGCAAACGCGACCCAGGCGATCCACGTTCGCATGGCGACCAGGAAGGCGACCCAGAACGTGGTGCTCGCGACCTGTAGAGCAATGTGTGCTGCGACCCTTTTCGTCGGGAAGGATGCATTTCGGTGACGCCGCCAAGTCGACAGAGAGACCACGCCGAGGATCGACGTCATCACAAGGAGGAGCAATGTTAGCCCCGCAAGAGCTGTGACCAGTGTCATATCCTAAGACTACTACGGACATAGTAATCTGTCACTATGCCCGTAGTAAGGTTCGTTTATGCCCAGCAACCGAAACCAGGCGATCACCGCAGCTATCGACCTATTGGCGAGCGGAGGCGTTCGTGCGCTAACGCATCTGCGAGTGGACGAACGCGCCGGACTCCCCCGGGGGTCCACATCAAACTTTTTCCGTACGCGTGAAGCACTCCTTCTGGGGGTTTGTGAGCATATGGTCGCCAGAGAACTACCCGAGATCGCCGTCGGCTTCAGCGCAAATACGCCAGAAGATTTTTCCGAGTCATTGTCCATGCTCTTCCGCCATTTGGTCGGTCCCTCTCGCAAGATAACGGCAGCGCGCCTCGCGTTAATAGTGGAAGGTAGTCACGATGCGGGAGTCCGGTCCGCACTCTCGGCAGGCCGAAAGAGCATCGAGAGCTCGGTTCTACCCGCGCTGGTGGCACTGGGTGCCAACGATCCGCTGCTTGGCGTACAGCTGATCGCGACCTGCTTCGAGGGCCTGTTCCTGCACGTGTTAGGACGCCACGCGGACATCGACGCGGAAGCCGTCATCTCTGCCACGGTGCGCACAATCTTCACCCCCGTCAAAACCCCACAGTGAGAACCCCGATCGCACCCAGGTACGCAGTATGAAAACACTCCCCTCAAGGACAATCGGCCAATCACTACTGCGGACGTCGGTCGAGGCGCCCCCTTCACCTAGAGGCGCGATACATCGAACAAGAGAGCTGCTCAGGCGGTATCGACCTGGCAGAAGCGGGCAAGAGGCCTGTGCGGCCCAGTGCTTCATCTTGCACCTGTCATCTTGAAACAACCCACCACAAACCGGGTGATCCGCGATAGAGTGGACACTAGTTGCGCCGTCGCCGCCTTATCCCCGAGTTCGAACGACACGGGTTCGAGGTCGACGGCGTATTGCGTGTCAGCGGGAAAACACCATTCCCCCAGCCTGAATGGAAGGAAACGCCGCAGTGGCGACTGAATCCTTAGTTGAAGAATTTTCACTCACCGAGTTGGACCAGAAGGCCATCGACACGGCTCGCGTCCTGGCCGCTGATGCCGTCGAAAAAGTCGGCAACGGCCACCCCGGTACCGCCATCAGCCTGGCCCCGGCCGCCTATCTGATCTTCCAGAAGCACCTGCGCCACGACCCGAACGACCCGAACTGGTTCGGCCGCGACCGCTTCATCCTCTCCCCCGGTCACACTTCGCTGACCCTGTACCTGCAGCTCTTCCTCTCCGGCTACGGCCTGGAGATGGAGGACCTGGCCGCGCTGCGCACCTGGGACGCCAAGACCCCGGGCCACCCGGAGTTCGGCCACACCGCGGGCGTGGAAATCACCACCGGCCCGCTCGGCCAGGGCCTGGCCTCCTCCGTGGGCTTCGCCTACGCCCAGCGTCGGATGCGCGGCATGTTCGACCCGCAGGCCCCGGCCAGCACCAGCCCCTTTGACCACACCATCTACGTCATCGCCTCCGACGGCGACATGCAGGAGGGCGTCACCTCCGAGGCCTCCTCGCTGGCCGGACACCAGCAGCTGGGCAACCTGGTGGTGATCTACGACGACAACGAGATCTCCATCGAGGACGACACCGACATCGCCTTCAGCGAGGACGTGCTCGCCCGCTACGCCGCCTACGGCTGGCACACCCAGCGGGTGGACTGGACCAAGACCGGTGACTACGTCGAGGACATGAACGAGCTGGACGCGGCGATCCGCGCGGCGAAGGCCGAAACCACCCGCCCGTCGATCATCTCGCTGCGCACCATCATCGGCTGGCCCTCGCCGACCAAGGCCAACACCGGCGGCATCCACGGCGCCAAGCTGGGCGGGGAGGAAGTCGCCGGGTTGAAGAAGGCCCTGGGCTTTGACACCGAAGCCCACTTCCACATCGCCGACGACGTGCTCGCCCACGCCCGCAAGGTCGCCGACCGCGGCGCCCAGGCGCACCGTGAGTGGGACGAGAAGTTCTCCACCTGGGCCAAGTCCAACCCGCAGGACGCCGCCCTGCTCGAACGCCTGCGCGCCGGCGAGCTGCCCGAGGGTTGGGAGCAGAAGCTGCCGGTGTTCGAGGCCGGCACCTCCCTGGCCACCCGCGCCGCCTCCGGCAAGGTCATCAACTCCATCGCCGAGGTGCTGCCCGAACTCTGGGGCGGCTCTGCCGACCTGGCCGGTTCAAACAACACCACCATCAACGACGCCGCGTCCTTCGCCCCGGCCGAGCGCTCCACCGACGCCTGGGCGGCCAACCCGTACGGGCGCGTGCTGCACTTTGGCATCCGTGAGCATGCGGCCGCGGCGATCACCAACGGCATCGTGCTCGGCTCCCCGACCCGCGCCTTCAACGGTACGTTCCTGATCTTCTCGGACTACCAGCGCCCGGCCATCCGCCTGGCCGCGCTGATGGGCGTGCCCTCGATCTTCGTGTGGACCCACGACTCGATCGGCCTGGGCGAGGACGGCCCGACCCACCAGCCGGTGGAGCACCTGGCCAGCCTGCGCGCCATCCCGAACCTGGACGTGGTGCGCCCCGGCGACGCGAACGAGGTCTCCTACGCCTGGCAGGGCATGCTGCAGCTGAAGACCAACCCGGCCGGCATCGTGCTCTCCCGCCAGAACCTGGCCGTCTTCGACCGCACCGCCCCGGGCTTCCGCGGCGCCGAAGGCACCCTCAAGGGCGGCTACATCCTGGCCGAGGCCATGCGCGGGGGTGCCGAGGTCACCCCGGACGTCATCCTGATCGCCACCGGCTCCGAGGTGGAGCTGGCGGTGCAGGCCCGTGAGGAACTGGCCCAGAAGGACATTGCCGCCCGCGTGGTCTCGCTGCCGAGCAAGGAATGGTTCGCCAAGCAGGACGCCGCCTACCGCGAAGAGGTGCTGCCCGCCGCCGTCACCGCCCGCGTCTCCGTGGAGGCCGGGGTGGCCATGGGCTGGCGCGAATTCGTTGGCGCGCAGGGCGAGATCATCTCGCTGGATCACTTCGGCGCCAGCGCCGACTACAAGACGCTCTACCGCGAATTCGGGATCACCACCGAGGCCGTGGTGGCCGCCGCGGAAAAAGTTGCGAAGTAAGGAAACCATTTACCCATGAGTAATCCAAACACCCAGGCACTATCCGACGCCGGTGTCTCCATCTGGCTCGATGACCTCTCCCGTGAACGGCTCACCAGCGGTTCGCTGGCCAAGCTGATTGAGGAGAAGAACGTCACCGGCGTGACCACCAACCCCTCGATCTTCGCCGCCGCACTGTCCAACGCCGAGGTCTACGGCACCGCGATCGCCGAACACCGCGAGAAGTCGGTGGACGCGGCCATCCTGGAAATCACCAGCGACGACGTGGCCCGCGCCTGCGACCTGTTCCGTCCGGTCTACGACGCCACCGGCGGGGTGGACGGACGCGTGTCCATCGAGGTGGACCCGCGCCTGGCACACACCACCGCGGAGACCATCGCCCAGGCCAAGGCGCTGCATGAGCGCGTGGGCCGGGAGAACGTGCTGATCAAGATCCCCGCCACCCTGGCCGGGCTGGAGGCCATCAGCGAGACCATCGCCGAGGGCATCAGCGTGAACGTCACCCTGATCTTCTCCCTGGAGCGCTACCGCGAGGTCATCAACGCGTACCTGATTGGCCTGGAGAAGGCCCACGCCAAGGGCCTGGACCTGTCCAAGATCCATTCGGTCGCCTCCTTCTTCGTCTCCCGCGTGGACACCGAGATCGACAAGCGCCTGGATGCGCTGGGCACCGATGAGGCCGCCGCCGTGCGCGGGCAGGCCGGTGTGGCCAACGCCCGCCTGGCCTACCAGATCTTCGAGGAGCAGTTCTCCACCGCCCGCTTCGAGGTGCTGGCCGCCGCCGGCGCCAACGTGCAGCGTCCGTTGTGGGCCTCCACCGGTGTGAAGGATCCGGCCTACCCGGCCACCTTGTACGTCACCGAGCTGGTTGCCCCGCAGACCGTGAACACCATGCCGGAAAAGACGCTGGACGCCACCGCCGCCGAGGCCCAGGTGCGCCCCAACGCGATCGCCGGCAGCTACGATGCCGCCAACCGCGTGCTGGACAAGCTGGCGGCCCTGGGCATCGACTACAACCAGGTCGTGGAGCAGCTGGAGACCGAGGGCGTGAAGAAGTTCGAGGACTCGTGGAACGAACTGCTGCAGGACATGGCCGTGGCGCTCAAGGAGGCCAAGTAAATGGAACTGGGTCTGGTGACCTCCGGGGCCGCCCTGGCCTCGGTCGAGAAATACCTGCCGCGGCTGCTGGAGGATAAGGTCGGCAGCCGCATCGCGGCCCAGGACCCCACCCTGTGGGGGCCCGAGGCCGAGTCCGAGGCCGCCATCCGGCTGGGCTGGACCAACCCCTTCGACACTGCCGAGGAACTGGTGCCGGCAATCCTGAACCTGCGCGATGAGCTGGTGGCTGAGGGCCTGACCCGCATTGTGCTGTGCGGGATGGGCGGCTCCTCGCTGGCCCCGGAGGTGATCACCGCGAACGACGGCGTGGACCTGGTGGTGTGCGACACCACCGACCCGCAGATGGTCTCCGCGATCCTCAACGAGGACCTGCAGCACACGGTGGTGGTCATCGCCTCCAAGTCCGGCTCCACCGTGGAAACCGATTCGCAGCGCCGCGCCTTCACCGCCGCCTTCCAGGCCGCCGACATCGACCCGGCCACCCGGCTGGTGCTGGTCACCGACCCGGGCTCGCCGATGGACGACCCTAGCGGGGTGCGGGCGGTGTTCACCGCCGACCCGAACGTGGGCGGACGCTACTCGGCGCTGACCGCGTTCGGCCTGGTGCCCTCGGGGCTGGCCGGGGCGGACATCGACGCGCTGCTGGAGGAGGCCGGGCTGGTCTCGGACCTGCTGGCCGAGGACGACGAGGACAACCTGGCCCTGCACCTGGGGGCGGCGCTGGCCACCACCGGGCGGGACAAGCTGGTCTTCGCCTCCGACGCCCAGGCGCTGGCCGGGTTCGGGGACTGGGCCGAGCAGCTCATCGCCGAATCCACCGGCAAGCTGGGCAAGGGGATCCTGCCTGTGGTCGCCCACCTCAACGCCCCGGAGCTGCGTGACCCGGCCGGCGATGTGATGCCGCTCTACCTGTACGGGCAGCTGCCCGACGAGGTGGCCGAGGACACCACCGCCATCCACTTCTCCGCCCCGCTGGGCGCCGCGTTCCTGATCTTCGAGTACGCCACCGCGGTGGCCGGCTACCTGCTTCAGCTGAACCCGTTTGACCAGCCCGACGTGGAGGCCGCCAAGGCCGCCGCCCGCACCCTGCTGGACGCCCCGTCCGCCGGGGAACCGGACGCGGTGTTCGGCGCCATCGAGGTCTACGGTTCCACCGCCGACAGCCTGGCCGATGCGCTGGAGCAGCTCACCGCCCAGCTGCCCGAGAACGGCTACCTGGCCATCCAGGCCTACCTGGACCGGCACGGGGATGCGAAGCTGCAGTCGCTGCGCGACGTGCTGGCCGAACGCACCGGACGCCCGGTGACCTTCGGCTGGGGTCCGCGCTTCCTGCACTCCACCGGGCAGTACCACAAGGGCGGGCCGCGCACCGGGGTCTACCTGCAGCTGACCACCCAGTCGCAGCGGGACGTGCAGATCCCCGGGCGCAGCTTCGGCTTCGCCGGGCTGATCGCCGCCCAGGCCTCCGGGGACGCGAACGTGCTGTGCGATGAGGAGCACGCCCGCCCGGTGCTGCGCCTGCACTTCACCGACCGCGCCGCGGGCACCGCCCAGCTGCTGGCCGCGCTCGGCCTCGAGGACGGCGCGCAGTAGCCGCGCCGGTGCCCCGCCCGGTTTCCGGGTGAGTGTCCCGCCCACCCCGGCCCGCGCCGTGGTGGGCGGGGCACCGCCGGCGGCCGGCCGGGTAGGCGGGCACCAAAGGATTTTTGACCATCAGCCAGCCGCTGATCGGTGAGCTTAAGGACGAGTGAGCTAAGGAACAGATGAGCAACCCACTACGCGATCCCCGGGACCGGCGGCTGAACCGCATCGCCGGTCCCGGAGCGCTGGTGTTCTTCGGGATCACCGGCGACCTGGCCCGCAAGAAACTCATGCCCGCGGTCTACGACCTGGCCAGCCGCGGCCTGCTGCCGCCGAACTTCGCGATCGTCGGGTTCGGGCGGCGTGACTGGTCCGCCCAGGACTTCGCCGCCGAAGCCCGTGAATGGATCCTGGCCAGCGCCCGCACCCCGTTCAACGAGACCGTGTTCGAGCAGCTGGCCTCCGGGATGCGCTTCATCTCCGGCGCCTTCGGCGACGACGCCGCCTATGAGCAGCTGGCGGCCACCCTGGATGAGCTGGCCGAAACCCGCAACACCGGGCGCAACCACGCCTTCTACCTCTCCATCCCGCCCAGCTGGTTCGAGGTCGTCTGCCAGAAGCTCTCCGAGCACCACCTGGCCAACGACAACAACCCCGGCTGGGAACGGGTGGTCATCGAAAAGCCGTTCGGCCATGACCTGGCTAGCGCCCGGGAACTGAACAGCATCGTCGAATCGGTCTTCCCGCCCGATGCCGTGTTCCGCATCGACCACTACCTGGGCAAGGAGACCGTGCAGAACCTGCTGGCCTTCCGCTTCGGCAACCAGCTGTTCGAACCGCTGTGGAACAACAAGTACGTGGACCACGTGCAGATCACCATGGCCGAGGACATCGGCATCGGCGGACGCGCCAGCTACTATGACGGGGTCGGCGCGGCCCGCGACGTCATCCAGAACCACCTGCTGCAGCTGCTGGCGCTGACGGCCATGGAGGAGCCGATCTCCTTCAACGCCGACCACCTGCGCGCCGAAAAGGAGAAGGTGCTCACCGCCGTCACCCTGCCCGAGGACCTGGACGCGGCCAGCGCCCGCGGACAGTACACCTCCGGTTGGCAGGGTGGGGAGAAGGTCGTCGGATTCCTGGACGAGGAAGGATTCAACCCCAAGTCCAAGACGGAAACCTACGCGGCGATCCGGCTGAACATCAACACCCGGCGCTGGCACGGGGTCCCGTTCTACCTGCGCGCCGGCAAGCGCCTGGGCCGGCGCGTCACCGAGATCGCGGTGGTGTTCAAGCGCGCCCCCAACCTGCTGTTCACCGACCACGAGGATGACGAGTTCGGGCAGAACGCGATCGTGATCCGGGTGCAGCCCGACGAGGGCGCCACCATGCGCTTCTCCTCCAAGGTGCCCGGCACCCAGATGGAGATCCGCGACGTGACCATGGACTTCGGGTACGGCAACGCGTTCACCGAATCCTCCCCCGAAGCCTATGAACGGCTGATCCTGGACGTGCTGCTGGGCGAGCCGCCGCTCTTCCCGCGCCACGAGGAAGTCGAACAGTCCTGGCGGATCCTGGACCCGTTCGAGGAACACTGGGCCGCGCTGGACTGCCAGCCCGAGCCCTACCACCCCGGGTCCTGGGGCCCGTCCAGCAGCGATGAGCTGATGGCCCGAGACGGAAGGACGTGGCGCCGGCCATGATGATCGATCTTCCCAACACCACCACCAGCCAGGTGGCCAAGAAACTGATCACCGCGCGGCGCACCCACGGCGCCTCCGCGCTCTCCCGGGTGCTGACCCTGGTGGTCATCACCCGGGAGGGGTTCGCCGAGAAGGCGATCGACGCCGCCGACCTGGCCAGCCGCGAACACCCCTGCCGGGTGATCGTGGTGGTGCGCGGGCCGGTGACCGGCAAGAACTGCCTGGACGTTCAGATCCGCGTGGGCGGGGACGCCGGGGCCTCCGAGGTCATCGTGATGCGCACCCGCGGCCCGAACATCATCGCCGACGAGGCGTTGATCTCCGCCCTGCTGCTGCCCGACGCGCCGATCGTGGCGTGGTGGCCGCACGGGGTGCCGGACGACCCGGCCAACACGCCGCTGGGCAAGCTCGCCCACCGGCGGATCACCGACTCCGGGCAGGCCCCGGACCCGGAGGCCGCCCTGTTCCAGCGCGCCAAGACCTACCAGGCCGGGGACTCGGACCTGGCCTGGACCCGCATCACCCTGTGGCGCGCCCAGCTGGCCAGCATCATCGACCTGATCGGCACCAAGGGGCTGAAGAACATCACGGTGAAGGGCTCGGCGAACTCGCCGTCCACCACGCTGCTGGCCGCCTGGCTGACCATGTGCCTGAACGTGCCGGTCACGATCGCGGCGGACAAGTCCACCGGCGGGCTATCCAGTGTGCGCCTGAGCCGCAAGGCCGGGGACGTGGAACTCTCCCGCCCCACCGGGGAGGTCGCCCACCTGTACCTGCCCGGCAGCGCGCCGCAGCGGATCTCCCTGCCGCGCCGCCCGATCGCCGACTGCCTGGCCGAGGAGATGCGCCGCCTGGACGCCGACGACGTGTTCGGCGAGGTGGTCACCCGCGGCCTGCACCTGACCAACCTGAGGAGTATTGAGCCCAGTGATCGCTAGACAGATCGTCATCCACCCGGACGCGGACACCACGGCCCAGGCGGTGGCCGGCCGGCTGATCACCGCCGTGCAGGACGCCATCGCCGCCCGCGGGGTCGCCCACGTGGTGGTCACCGGCGGCAGCCTGGGCATCGCCGCGCTGCAGGCGGTGGCCGGCAACCCGGCCCGGCACGCCGTGAACTGGTCGCTGGTGCACTTCTGGTGGGGCGATGAGCGCTTCGTCGCCGCCGATTCACCGCAGCGCAACATCGGCCAGGCCGCGGAGCTGTTCACCGAACTCGACGCGCTGGGCCTGGACCGGCAGACCGTGCACCCGATGGGTTCCAGCGACGAATACGACACCGCGGAGGCCGCGGCCGAGGCGTACACCGCGCTGCTGGCCGCCGAGGCCCCCGAGGGGCAGGCCAGCCCGGCATTCGACGTGCTGATGCTGGGCATGGGGCCCGACGCCCACGTCGCCTCCCTGTTCCCGCACCACACCAGCTCACAGGACACCGGGGCGATCGCCGTCCACGAGTCCCCCAAGCCGCCGGCCGACAGGGTGTCGCTGACCATGCCCACCATCAACGCGGCCCGCGAGGTCTGGCTGCTGGTGGCCGGCTCCGAGAAGGCCCCGGCCTTGGCCGCGGCCCAGCACGAGGTCAACGAGGCCGCGGTCCCGGCCAGCGCCGTGCACGGCACCACCGCCACGCGATGGCTGGTGGACCGCGCCGCTGCGTCCCTGCTCTAGGCGCCACCGGTTAAAAGCCCCGCTCGCCAGCTCCCTGTCCTCCAGGACGGGCGCCGGCGGCCGGGGCTTTTGGCTGCGCCCACGCCCACCGGGCGCCGGGTCTAGCCGGGAAGGCTGAACAGCCAGAACGCGACCCCCAGCAGAAAGGCGGCCACTCCCCCGATCACGCAGGCGTGCCCCAAACCCAGACGGTAGACGGCGGCCTCCGCCAGGCTCCTCTCGTAGCGGCTGCGGTTGGGGAAGCTCCAGAGGAACCCGGCGCGGCGCACCGCCTGCTGCGGCGGCGCCTCGGCGCGGGTGACAAACCACAGCCCGGTGAGCATCAGGCCCAGCCCGAGCAGCAACAGCACGATGATCAGGCTCCGCCACGGTTCGGCCACCAGGTCCAGTGAATCCCCACTGACCACCACCGCCGAGACCAGCAGGGTCAGCAGACCCGTGTAGCCGGCACCCCACACCTTGGCCGTGGCCGCCGTGCGCGGCAGCATCCCCCGCACGATGTCATCCCACAGCTCCTTGCGTTCCAACGCCTCAGCGCCTGGGAACGTGCTGGGCCGGCTGGGCACCCAGACCCCCGCATTTTGCTCCTTGAGCGCAACACGGAACACCGCCCCGCACCCCAGGGGTTCCTGCGGCGGATGCCCCGGATGGGAGTAGGTGCAGCGGCAAAACACATCCACCTCGATCCCCGGGGTCTGCGCGGCCTGCGCCGGAGCCGGGGTGTCCGTTTCGGTGCGTATTGAGATTCCGGGTTCCGCTGCGGACCGGCCGGGTACGGCCGCGACGCCTCGTTCAACGCTGCGATACGTCATCTCATCCGTACAGCGCGGGCACGCCCCAACGACCGTGATCTCACTTGCCGCGGTGTCCGCGGCGGTCACTGATAACCGCCCGTCGTTGATTGATTCCCAGGCCAGCTCCGTCCACAGCGGATCCAGGCGCCGACGTGACTCCAGATCGGGTATCCGCCCCTTTGGCACTCGTGTCCCCATCGCCTGCTCCTCCCCCACGCCCGATCCAACGGCGGACGCCGCTGTCCCGTCCCCGGTGCCTCCACCGTACCGCCGCCCCGCCACGGCGTCCATGCACCCTCGGCCCGGCTCAACAGCCGTGGAGAAGCACAGCCGCCGCGTTGCGGTTAACCCGCAGGCTGGGCCGCACCCCCTGGCATTTCACCGGAGCTGGCCTAGGCTGGGGTTAAAGCTCGATCCCCCGGGAAAGGAGCCCGACATGGAACCGTTCATCTCGCAATGGGTGTGTTCGCTCATCATGGTCATTGGTATTTTCTGCCTCCTCAGCGGCCGGGCGGAACTTGGGGTGCTGTGCCTGGTGTTGGGTGTGGGCCTGACCCTGGTGGACCGGTTCATTGCGCCCCAGGCCGGTGAAACCGAGGGACGCACCGGGCACCCTTAGCAGGAGGAGCGCGCAGTTCACCTGCCCGTCGCCATGATGCCACCGGTTCCTCTTCCTTTTGCCATCGCCGAAGCCTACGGTGTTAGAAAGCGTGGGACCTAACGGGGTAAAGATGGCAGATGCAACGCAGTCGCTGACATGGCTCAAGGTGCTGTTGGGCGCCATGGGGACCGCATGCCTGCTCACCGGACGGGTGGAGCTGGGCCTGTTGTACCTGGTGCTGGGGATGAGCGCCGAACCGCTGCGCCGCCTGCTGAGCACCCCCGCGGCGTTGCGTTGCCAACGGCCCCCGGACTGACCTGGGCACTGATTACGCCGGGCCAGCCCGCCGCTGTGCGCAGTGCTGCTCCCCTTGCCAATCCTTTGGATCGGACGCTGTCCCTGTTGACAAAACCTTCCGTCCGGTACCCTGAAAGACCAGGGTCCTCGACAGGGGGTGAACCGCAGATGAGTCCTCGGAGCATGATGCTGCTGCAGGGTTTCATTACGCTGGTCGGCATTATCAGTTTACTCAGCGGAGCCACGGGCTTCGGAGTGTTCTGTCTCCTCGTGGCCATGGCGCCCAGTATTTATGACCACTACCGCAGGCAGAATCGCACCACCAGGCATCACCACGGCAGTGACGCCCGCTGAGCGTCAGGGTGCGTTAAAAAGCGGTGGGGACTTCCCTCTTGGAAAGTCCCCACTGCTTTTTTGGTGGTCTAGAGTTCGACGCTGAAGCGCATGATCAGCGCCAGCCCGATGATCACCGCGGCCCACACCAGGCCGAGCACGACGGTGATCCGGTTCAGGTTCCTCTCGGCGACGCCGGAGGAGCCGAGCGAAGAGGTGACCCCGCCGCCGAACATGTCCGACATACCACCGCCACGACCCTTGTGCAGCAGGATCAGCATGGTCAGCAGAACACTGGTGATGCCCAGCAGTACCTGCAGGACGATCTTGATGATATCCACTACGTCGGTTCCTTACCTAGGGTTCAGTCGGTCACGAGGTGATGCTCGAACCTAACAATGTTAGCAAACTCTTCGGCATCCAGGCTGGCCCCGCCGACGAGCACGCCGTCCACATCGCGTTCGCGCATGATCGCCGCCGTGTTGGCGGCCTTCACGCTGCCGCCGTAGAGCAGGCGGATCGACTGCGCGACCTCGTCGCCGAAACGTTCGGCCAGGGCGGCACGGATGGCGGCGCACATTTCCTGTGCGTCGGCCGGTCCGGCCACCTCGCCGGTGCCGATGGCCCACACCGGTTCGTAGGCGATGACCAGGCTGGCGGCCTGTTCTGCGGTGAGCCCCGCAATGGAGCCCTCGAGCTGGTTGAGCGTGTAGGCCACGTGCTCGCCGGCCTGGCGCTTGTCCAGTCCCTCGCCGATGCACAGCACCGGGGTCAGCTCGTGGCGGTACGCTGCGGCCAGCTTGGCGGCAACGACCTCGTCGGTCTCGTTGTGGTACTGGCGACGCTCGGAGTGACCGACCAGCACGTAGCTGCAGCCCAGCTTGTTCAGGAACTGGCCGGAGATTTCCCCGGTGTAGGCTCCCGAATCCTGGGTGGACAGGTCCTGGGCACCGTAGACGATGTCCAGCTTGTCACCCAGGGTCAGGGTCTGCACCCCGCGGATGTCGGTGAACGGCGGGAATACGGCCACTTCGGCGCGGTCGTAGTCATGCTGGTGGTCCTTCAGGGTCCAGGCCAGCTTCTGCACCAGGGTGATGCCCTGGATGTGGTCCATGTTCATCTTCCAGTTGCCGGCGATCAACGGCGTGCGGACGAACTTTCCATCTTTTGAAATAGTCATTGACTAGCCTTCCAGAGCGGCCAGACCCGGCAGGGTCTTGCCCTCAAGGTATTCCAGCGAAGCTCCGCCGCCGGTTGAAATGTGACCGAAGTCGTCTTCATCAAAGCCCAGGGTGCGTACCGCGGCCGCGGAGTCTCCGCCGCCCACCACGCTGAAGGCCTCCGATTCGGCCAGGGCACCGGCCACCCGGCGGGTGCCTTCGGCGAAGGCCGGGATTTCGAAGACGCCCATTGGCCCGTTCCAGAAAATGGTGTTGGCGCTGGTGATGTAGCTGGCGAATAGTTCAGCGGTCTTCGGTCCGATGTCCAGGCCCAGGCCGTTGGCCCCAAAGCTGGCTTGCTCGATCTTGTCGGCGTCCAACACTTCGTGCGCGGCCTGGGCGTCGAACTTCTCCGCCACCACAACGTCGGTCGGGATGATGATGTCGCAGCCAAGCTTCTCGGCGCGGGTCAGGTACTCCTGGCAGGTCGCGACCTGGTCCTCTTCCAACAGGGAGCCGCCGACGGCGTGCCCCTGGGCCTTGAGGAAGGTGAAGGCCATGCCGCCGCCGATCAGCAGTTGGTCGGCCTTGCCCAGCAGGTTGTCGATGACCGCCAGCTTGTCCGAAACCTTCGAGCCGCCCAGCACGACCACGTAGGGGCGCTTCGGGGCTTCGGTGAGGGTCTTGAGCACCTTCACCTCGGTGGCCACCAGGTCTCCCTGGTAGGAGGGAAGCAGTGAAGCGATGTCGTAGACCGAGGCGTGCTTGCGGTGCACTGCACCGAAGGCGTCGTTGACATACGCGCCGTTCTGGCCGGTCAGCTCCGCCAGTTCGCGGGCGAACTGGCCACGCTCGGCGTCGTCCTTGGAGGTCTCGCGCGCATCGAAGCGCACGTTTTCCAACACCAGCACCTGCCCCTCGGCCAGTGCGGCGGCGGACTGCTGGGCGGAGGGGCCCACCACGTCCTCGGCCACGATGACCTCGAAGTCGGACAGTTCATTGAGCCGGTGGGCGGCCGGGGCGATGGAGTACTTGGGGTCCACGGTGCCCTTGGGGCGGCCCAGGTGGGCCATCACGATCACCTTGGCGCCGGCCTCGGTGAGTTTGGTGAGCACGGGCAGGGACGCGCGCACGCGTCCGTCGTCGGTGACAGTGGTACCGTCCAGCGGCACGTTCAGGTCGCTGCGGACCAGAACGTGCCGCCCACGGACACCGTCGGCGAGCAATTCGTCGAGAGTGTGTGCAGACATGTCTCTAGATTATCTGACTAGAGCTGCGATCCCACGAATTGAGTTAGGTCAACGAGTCGGGAGGAGTAGCCCCACTCGTTGTCGTACCAGGCCAGGACCTTCACGCTCTTGCCCATGACGGTGGTCAGCTCGGAGTCGAAGATCGCCGAATGCGGGTTGGTCACGATGTCCGAGGAGACCAACGGATCGGTGGAGTACTGCAGGTACGGGGCCAGGCTGCCTTCGGAGGCGGCCTTCTCGAAGGCTGCGTTGACTTCCTCCACGGTGACCTCGCGCGGCAGGTTCACGGTCAGGTCGGTGGCCGAACCGGTTGGGACCGGCACGCGCATGGCGTAGCCGTGCAGCTTGCCCTTCAGCTCCGGCAGCACCGAACCGATGGCCTTGGCGGCACCGGTGGTGGTGGGGATGATGTTCAGGGCGGCAGCGCGGGCACGACGCGGATCCTTGTGCGGGGCATCCTGCAGGCGCTGGTCGGCGGTGTAGGCGTGGATGGTGGTCATCAGGCCGTCAACGATCCCGAATTCATCGTTGAGCACCTTGGCCATCGGGGCCAGGCAGTTGGTGGTGCACGAGGCGTTCGAGATGATGTGGTGGTTGGCCGGTTCGTACTGGTCGTCGTTTACGCCCATCACGATGGTGATGTCGTTGTTCTTCGCCGGGGCGGAGATGATGACCTTCTTGGCGCCGGCGTCCAGGTGCTTCTGGGCGTCCTTGGCCTTGGTGAAACGTCCGGTGGATTCCACGACGATGTCGACGTTCAGTTCGCCCCAGGGCAGGTTTTCGGGGTTCTTCTCCGAGAGCACCTTGATGCGCTTCTCGCCGACGACGATGACGTCCTCTTCCACGCTGACCTCTACGGGCAGAACACCCAGAACGGAGTCGAACTTCACCAGGTGGGCCAGGGAGTCGATTGAACCAAGGTCGTTGACGGCGACAATCTCAATGTCTGCGTTCTTGGCCAGGGCCGCGCGCAGGTAATTGCGTCCGATTCGTCCGAAACCATTGATTCCAACACGGGTTGTCACGTGACTATCTCCTCTAAATGGGGATGTTGGTGCCACTACCGCGTGCTAACGGAAGCGGCCTTTCGTTGAAGGACACTCCGTTGTGTCGTGTCTTCGGGCCCCGATGGTTCGGGGCCCGAATCACTGATTACATTCTACGCCATCACTGGCGAGATGTGTGAGACAGCTAACTGTCTCTTTCGTTACTTGCCCGGAACGACGAGCGAGGTTGCACCCTGGCGGGCGGCCGCGAAACGAGCCTGAACGTCAGCCCAGTTCACGATGTTCCAGAACGCCTTGACGTAATCGCCCTTGACGTTGACGTAGTCCAGGTAGAAGGCGTGCTCCCACATGTCCAGCATCAGCAGCGGGATGGTCGCGACGGGGACGTTGCCCTGCTGATCGTAGAGCTGCTCGATGACCAGCTGGCCCCCGATCGGCTCGTAGGCCAGCACGGCCCAGCCCGAACCCTGCAGTGAGGTCGCAGCAGCGGTGAACTGGCCGCGGAAGGCGTCGAAAGAGCCGAAGAACTCGTCGATGGCAGCTGCCAGTTCGCCCTCGGGCTTGTCGCCGCCCTCAGGGGAGAGGTTGTTCCAGAAGATCGAGTGGTTGGTGTGGCCACCGAGGTGGAAGGCCAGGTCCTTGGACAGCTTCGGGATGTTGCCGAATTCACCCTTTTCGCGGGCTTCGGCCATCTGCTCCAGAGCGGTGTTGGCCCCGGCCACGTAGGTGGCGTGGTGCTTCGAGTGGTGCAGCTCCATGATGCGAGCCGAGATATGCGGCTCCAGAGCGGCGTAGTCGTACTGCAGTTCAGGCAGCGAATAAACAGCCATGATTCTCCTCAATCTTCTCAATCGGATGAATCTCCGCGAACTGTTGTCCGCGGGGACACTTACTGTTCCAGTGCATCTACTGGAACGCTGGACTCAGTCCCAGGTATTCCCAGTTCGCCCGCCTTTTTGTCGGCCATGGCCAAAAGGCGGCGGATCCGGCCTGCGATGGCGTCCTTCGTCATTGGCGGTTCGGCCATGCGACCAAGCTCGTCCAATGAAGCTTGTTTGTGTTCCAGTCGCAGTAACCCGGCGTAACGCAGGTGCTCGGGCACCTCGTCGCCCAGGATCTGCAGGGCACGTTCCACGCGCGCTCCGGCGGCCACCGCCGCCTGGGCGCTGCGTCGCAGATTGGCGTCGTCGAAGTTGGCCAGCCGGTTCGCGGTGGCCCGCACTTCCTTGCGCATCCTGCGTTCTTCCCACACCATCAGCGCATCATGTGCGCCCATGCGTGTCAACAGCTGGGCAATGGCGTCTCCGTCACGGATGACCACGCGGTCCACCCCGCGCACTTCGCGGGCCTTGGCGGTGATGTCCAGCCGGCGGGCGGCACCGACCAGGGCCAGGGCGGCTTCCGGGCCGGGGCAGGTGATTTCCAGGGCGGAGCTGCGCCCGGGTTCGGTCAGTGAGCCATGGGAGAGGAAGGCGCCGCGCCACACCGCTTCGGCGTCGGCGGTGGACCCGTTGACGATCACCGAGGGCAGCCCGCGCACCGGACGCCCGCGGGCGTCCAGCAGCCCGGTCTGCCGGGCCAGCACCTCACCGTCGCGGGCGACCCGCACGATGTAGCGGCTGCCCTTGCGGATGCCGGAACCGGTGACCATGACGATCTCGGCCTCGTGCCCGTACAGTTCGGAGATCGCGACCTTCAGTCGGCGGGCGGTTGCGGCCAGGTCGACCTCGGCCTCGATGACGATGCGTCCGGAGACAATGTGCAAGCCGCCGCTGAAGCGCAGCATGGTTGAAACCTCGGCCTTGCGGACCGAGGGCTTGCGGATCTCTACCCGTGACAGCTCGTCTTTGACGGAAGCCGTCAATGCCATGAATCAAACTCCCTTACATGGTTCTTCGTACTACGAGCCGATGGCGGTGAACACTTCGTGGTAGGCCGCCGCGAGTCGCAACGGGTCGTGAACAGCACGACCGTCAGATACCCCTACTGTACCGAAAAAGACCCGGGCCCCGAGCTTTTGTGCTGCCAGCTCAAAGCGCTCCCGGTTCCCCACTTTGGATTCTTCGGCGATAATGGCGTCGAACTTCACCTCCGGCGCGTAGCGGGCAATCACCTCCAGGTGCGCGGTGCCATCCATCCCGCCGGTCTCGGCGGTATTCGTGGACAGGTTCATGGTCAGCAGCTTCTTGGCCGTCGTCGAGGCGATCGCCGAACGCATTTCGGGTAGCAGCAGGTGCGGCAGCACCGAGGTGTACCAAGAGCCCGGACCCAGCACCACCCAGTCGGCCAGGTCGATGGCTTCCAGCGCCTCGATGCACGCCGGGGCGCCTTCCGGCTCCAGGTTGACGTTGGTGACTAGGGCGTTGTTCCCGGCGGCGGCCAGATCGGCTTGCCCGTCGATGCGCCCGCGCACCAGGTTTCCGTCCTGCCCGGCCTGCAGCACCTCACCGTGGATGGTCAGCGGCACGGTGCTCATCGGCAGCACCTGTCCGCGCGCGCCGAGCAGCGCCCCGGCCCAGCGCAGCCCGGCCACCGGGTCCTCCAGCAGTTCCCACAGCGCCAGGATCAGCAGGTTGCCCACCGCGTGCCCGTTCAGCGGCTCGGTCTCATTCGTCTTCGCCTCGAAACGGTGCTGCATGACGTCCCGCCACGTGCGCCCCCAGTCGTTATCGTCACATAGTGCGGCCAGCGCCATGCGCAGATCCCCGGGAGGCAGGACCGGGAAGGATTCGCGCAGCCGCCCGGAGCTTCCCCCGTCATCGGCGACGGTGACCACCGCGGTCAGCGACGTGGTCAGTCGGCGCAGTGCCGAGAGCGACGCCGACAGCCCGTGCCCGCCGCCCAGGGCCACGACGGAGGGGTTGTAGGAGTTGTCTCTGCTCAGCCCCTGGATCGGGATGGGCCCGGTTGCAAATGCCACGGTTTACCGCCGCCTATTCCCGGCCCAGGTCACGGTGGGTGACGTTGACGCGCACGTTGGGCAGCTGGGCCAGACGGCGGCCCAGCTCGATGGCGGTGGCTACCGAACGGTGCTTGCCGCCGGTGCAGCCCACGGCAATGGTGGCGTAGTGTTTGTTTTCACGCCGGTAGCCTTCGAAGACCGGTTCCAGGGCCTTGAGGTAGCTGACAATGAACTCCTCGGTGCCCGGGTGCTCCAGCACGTACTCGGCCACCTCGGCGTCCCGCCCGGTTTTCGGGCGCAGCTCGGGCACCCAGTGCGGGTTGGGGATGAAGCGCACGTCCGCAACGTAGTTCGCGTCGGTGGGCAGGCCGTACTTGAACCCGAAGCTCATCACGTTCACGCGCAGGATGATCGGCCCGGAGTCGCTGAACAGTTCGTTGACCGCGCGGGCCAGGTCGTGCACGGACATGTCCGAGGAGTCCAGGACCACCTCGGCGGCCTCGCGCAGCTGCGCGGTGACGTCGCGTTCCCGGCGGATGCCGTCCAGGATGCGCCCGTCGGCCTGCAGCGGGTGGGGGCGGCGGCCCTGCTCGAAGCGGCGGACCAGCACGTCGTCGTGGGCGTCCAGGTAGAACAGCCGGTAGCCCACTCCCCCGGCGGTCAGTGCGGAGAGCGCCTCACGGATTTCGGGGAACAGGTCCTTGGAGCGCACGTCCATGACCACCGCGAGCTTGGGCAGCCCTCCCTGGGAGCGGCTCATCAGTTCGGTGAGCATGCCCAGCATGGCGGGGGGAAGGTTCTCCACCACGTACCAACCGAGGTCCTCCAGGGCGTGGGCGACGGTGGTGCGCCCGGCTCCGGACATGCCGGTGACGATTACCAGTTCTGACTCGGGGGGCTTTACTGTCTCATACTCGACGGTCATACCTCAAGGCTAGTCGAGAATTTCGCCGGTCGTCATGTTGACGGCGCCGGATGACTGACCTTCCAAGGATTCTTTGATCGTTTGCGCCAGCTTTTCACCTACGCCCTTGACCTGTGTTAACTCCTCGATGCTGGCGGCGCGGATCTTCTTCATGGAACCGAAGTGCTTGCGCAGCGCGGCCTGCTTGGCTGCTCCCAGTCCGGGGATCTTGTCCAGCTCGGATTCGATCATCGACTTCGAGCGCTTCTGCCGGTGGAAGGTGATCGCGAAGCGGTGCGCCTCATCGCGCAGGCGCTGGACCAGGTACAGGGCGGCCGAGGCGCGCGGCAGGATCACCGGGAACGGGTCATCGGGCAGCCACAGCTCTTCCAGGCGCTTGGCCAATCCCACCACCGGAATGTCATCGATCCCCAAATCGTCCAGGGCCCGCTGCGCGGCGGCCACCTGCGGCGGGCCGCCGTCAACGATCACCAGTGAGGGCGGGTAGGCGAACTTGCGGGTTTCCGGCTCGCTGCCGTCGATCACCCCGCTGGTGAACTTCTTGGCGTCCACCTTGTCCTTCAGGTACCGGCTGAAGCGGCGGTGGATGACGTCGTACATGCTGGCGGTGTCATCGCGGGCCGCTTCCCCGGTGATGGCGAACTTGCGGTATTCGCTCTTCTTCGGCAGCCCGTCCTCGAACACCACCATGGAGGCGACCACGTTGGTGCCCTGCGTGTGGGAGGCGTCGTAGCATTCGATGCGCAGCAGCGCATCCTCGGTGCCCAGCGCCTCCTGCAGTTCCTGCAGCGCCGCCGAACGGGTGGAGATATCCCCGGCCCGCTTGGACTTGTGCAGCCGCAGCGCCTGTTCGGCGTTGTCCACCACGGTCTTGGCCAGCGCCGCCTTGTCCCCGCGGCGCGCCACGCGCAGCGAGACCCGCGACCCGCGCAGTTCGCTGAGCCAGGTGGTCAGGTCGTTGATGTCCTCGGGCAGTTCGGGAACCAGGATTTCGCGCGGGATCCGGTCCGGGTGGTCCGCGTACACCTGGGTAAGCAGGTGCTCAACGAATTCGGCCATCGTGGTGTCGGTGACCTTCTCCACCACCCAGCCGCGCTGGGAGCGGATGCGCCCGTCGCGCACGTGGAAGACCTGCACGGCGGCTTCCAGCTCATCCTCGTGCACCCCGAAGATGTCGGCCTCGGTGTTTTCGGCCAGCACCACCGCGTTGCGTTCAAACACCCGCTTCAGCGCGGCAATGTCGTCACGGTAGCGGGCGGCCTGCTCGTACTCCAGCTCGGCGACGGCCTCGTTCATCTTCGTTTCCAGCTGGCGGACGAACTTGGTCGCCTCCCCGCCCATGAACGTGCACAGGTCATCGGCCAGCTGGCGGTGGTCCTCCACGCTGATCCGCCCGACGCAGGGGGCGGCGCACTTGTCGATGTACCCCAGCAGGCAGGGGCGCCCGGAGGCCTGGGCGCGGTTGAAGACCCCGGGTGAGCAGCTGCGTACCGGGAAGACGCGCAGCAGGGTGTCCAGGGTTTCGCGGATGGCCTTGGCCGGGTAGAACGGGCCGAAGTACTTCACGCCCTTGCGCTTGTCCCCGCGCATCACCAGGGCGCGCGGGAACTTCTCGTTCATCGTCACCGCCAGGTAGGGGTAGGACTTGTCGTCCCGGAAAACGATGTTGAAGCGCGGGTTGTACTCCTTGATCCAGGTGTACTCCAGCTGCAGCGCCTCCAGTTCGGAGGCCACCACGGTCCATTCCACGCTGGCGGCGGTGAACACCATCGCATGGGTTTTCGGGGTCAGCCGGGCCGGGTTGACGAAGTAGGAGGCCAACCGGTTGCGCAGCACCCGGGCCTTGCCCACATAGATGACCCGCCCGTGTTCGTCGCGGAAGCGGTACACCCCTGGGCGGGTGGGGATGTCCGAGGACTTGGGGCGGTAACTGGCCGGATCTGCCATGGCTACTTCGCGTCCGGGGGCAGCTGGTTGTAGGACTCCACCCGCTCCTGGCCGCTCAGTTCGGCGATCGCGTCCACGATCCGGTCGGTGGCCCGGCGCCGTTCGGGCAGCGGGTGCTTGCGCCCCATCTGCTCGAAGTACAGCGGTTCACCATAGTGGATGGAGAACTTGGTGGGGCGGATGCCCTTCTTGTCGGCCGGCTGCAGCTTTTCGGTGCCGATCAGCCCGACCGGGACCACCGGCGCACCGGTGGTCAACGCCAGCCAGCCCACCCCGGTGCGCCCGCGGTAGAGCCGGCCGTCCCGCGACCGGGTGCCCTCCGGGTAGATGCCGATGCCGCTGCCGGAGTCCAGCACGTCGATCAGCGAATCCAGCGCGGCCACGCTGGCGGCCTGCTCCCCGCGCTGCACCGGGATGGAGCCGACCGATTCGAAGAAGTTCTTCATCAGCTTGCCCTTCACCCCGGGGGTGGTGAAGTACTCGGCCTTGGCGAAGAACGCGACGTCACGGGGGGTCAGGGCCTGGATGATGATCGAGTCGAGGAAGGAGAGGTGGTTGGAGGCCACAATGAACGAACCCTCGGTGGGCACGTTGGACAGCCCGGTGATCTCGGGGCGGCACAGAGTGTGCAACGCCGCCCGGATCGATGAACGGGTCATCGTGTACAAGCTCATGGCCTGGTGCCTTCCTGTTCCAGTTCCTCATCGGCGGTGGCCGCCGGCTCCGCCCCGTTGGCCGCCGGCAGCAGCAGCGCCGCCAGCTGCTCGACGCTTTCCACGACGTGGTCGGCGGCCTCAAGTTCGGCGCCCTGGGCGAAGCCCCACCGCACGCCGATGCTGCGCACCGCGTTGTCGCGGGCTGCATCCAAGTCATAATGGCGGTCCCCGACCACGACGCTGCCGGCCGGGTCCAGGTCCGCCTCACGCAGCGCGGCGGCCACGATGTGTGCCTTGCTGGAACCGTGGTTCCCGCCCTCGCCGAGGTTCCCGTGCACGGCATCGAGCAGGGGGCTCAGTTCCTGGACGTCCAGCAGCTGCCGGGCGATCGGCTCGGGTTTGGCGGTGGTGACCGCCACGTGGATCCGCGCTTCGCGCAGCCGGTGCAGCAGCTCGCGGATTCCGGGGTAGACGCGGGATTCGGCCATGCCCGATTCGGCGTAGCGCTGCCGGTAGCTGGCGATCACCGCGTCAATGTTGTGCTCCCCGACCCCGTCCAGGGTGCGCAGCCCAATCTGCAGCGGCGGGCCGACCAGCGCGGCGACCCGCGCCTCCCCCGGATCCGGCAGGCCGTGGCTCACCAGCGCAAGGCGGATGCCAGAGGTTATGGCTCCGGCCGGGTCCACCAGGGTCCCGTCCAGATCGAAAAGAACACTTGAAACCGACAACATCACCTAGTCATTCTCGCATGCCCGCGCCCCGGCCCCCGCCATCCATGCCCGCGGGGGCATACGCGGGGGCGCAGGCGGGCCGGGCGCCGGCTACGGAAGGATCTCGGCCAGGAAGCGTCCGGTGTGCGATTCGGGCACCTTTGCCACCGCCTCGGGGGTGCCGGTGGCCATCAGCTGCCCGCCCCCGGAACCGCCCTCCGGGCCCAGGTCGATGACCCAGTCGGTGGACTTGATGACATCCAGGTTGTGCTCGATGGTCAGCACCGTGTTGCCCTTGTCGACCAGGCCCTGCAGCACCTTCAGCAGCTTGCGGATGTCCTCGAAGTGCAGCCCGGTGGTCGGCTCGTCCAGCACGTAGATGGACCGGCCGTTGGAGCGCTTCTGCAGTTCCGCGGCCAGCTTCACGCGCTGGGCCTCACCGCCGGAAAGGGTGGTGGCCGGCTGGCCCAGACGCACATAGCCCAGCCCGACGTCCACCAGGGTGTTCAGGTGCCGGGCGATCGGGGTGAAGGCGCTGAAGAACTCGGCGGCCTCGCTGATTGGCATGTCCAGCACGTCGGCGATGTTCTTGCCCTTGTAGAGCACCTGCAGGGTTTCGCGGTTGTAGCGCGCCCCATGGCAGACCTCGCACGGCACGTACACGTCGGGCAGGAAGTTCATCTCGATCTTCAAGGTGCCGTCACCCGAGCAGGCCTCGCAGCGTCCGCCCTTGACGTTGAAGGAGAAGCGCCCGGGCATGTAGCCGCGCAGCTTGGCCTCATTGGTTTCGGCGAACAGCTTGCGGATGTGGTCGAACACCCCGGTGTAGGTGGCCGGGTTTGAGCGCGGGGTGCGCCCGATCGGCGACTGATCCACGTGCACCACCTTGTCCAGGTGTTCCAGGCCCTGCACCCGGGTGTGCCGGCCGGGCACCTGCTTGGCGCCGTTGAGCTTGTTCGCCAGCACCTTGTACAGGATGTCGTTGACCAGGGTCGACTTGCCCGAGCCGGACACGCCGGTGACGGCGGTGAACACGCCCAGCGGGAAGTCCACGGTCAGGTCCTGCAGGTTGTTCTCCTTGGCGCCGACGACCTTCAGCATCCGCTTCTTGTCGACCTTGCGGCGGTTTTCGGGCACCTCGATCCTGCGCCGCCCGGCCAGGTAGTCGCCGGTCAGCGACAGCTCGTTGCGCTTCAGCTCCTCCAGGGACCCGGAGTGCACCACGGTGCCGCCGTGCTCCCCGGCGCCCGGGCCGATGTCCACGATCCAGTCGGCCTCGGCAATGGTGTCCTCGTCGTGCTCGACCACGATCAGCGTGTTGCCCAGGGAGCGCAGCCGGATCAGGGTCTCAATCAGCCGGCGGTTGTCGCGCTGGTGCAGCCCGATCGACGGTTCGTCCAGCACGTAGAGCACCCCGACCAGCCCGGAGCCGATCTGGGTGGCCAGGCGGATGCGCTGGGCCTCGCCGCCGGAGAGCGTGCCGGCGGCCCGCTCCAGGGTCAGGTACTCCAGGCCCACGTCCAGCAGGAAGCGCATGCGCGCCCCGATCTCCTTGAGCACCTGCGCGGCGATCTGCGCCTCGCGTTCGCTCATCTGGACAGTTTCCATGAACTGGGCGGCGCTGCGCAGGTCCATGGCACACACCTCGGCGATGGACTTGCCGCCCACCAGCACCGAGAGCGAGGCCGGGTTCAGCCGCGCTCCGTTGCAGGTCGGGCACGGGATCTGGCGCATGTACTGCTCGTAGCGGTCCCGGGCGTGGTCGGACTCGGTTTCCTGGTGCTTGCGGTGCACGTAGGCGATGACGCCCTCAAAACCGGTGGTGTACTTGCGTTCGCGCCCGAACCGGTTGCGGTACTGCACCACGACCTTGTGGTCCTTGCCGTTGAGGATCGCGTTGCGGGCCTTGGCCGGCAGGTCCTTCCAGCGGGTGTCCATCGAAAAGCCCAGGTCCTTGCCCAGGCCCTCGATCAGCCGGTTCCAGTATTCGGTGGTGGCCTTGCCCAGCGACCAGGGGGCGATCGCCCCGTCGGCCAGCTTCACCTCGTCATCGGGCACGATCAGCGCCTCGTCGACCTCCAGCTTGGTGCCGATGCCGCTGCAAGCCGCGCAGGCGCCGAACGGGTTGTTGAAGGAGAAGGTGCGCGGTTCGATCTCGTCGATCGCCAGCGGGTGCTCATTCGGGCAGGCCAGGTTCTCGGAAAACGCGCGCACCCGCTGCGGGTCATCGGCGTCCAGGTCCACGAAGTCCACCAGCACGCGCCCGTCGGCCAGGCCCAGCGCGGTCTCAATGGAATCGGTCAGCCGCTGGCGCACGGTGTCGTTGATCGCCAGGCGGTCCACGACCACCTCGATGGTGTGCTTGTACTGCTTGGCCAGCTTCGGCGGGTCGGTCAGCTGGATGGTTTCCCCGTCGACGCGGGCGCGGGCGTAGCCCTTGGCGGACAGCTCGGAGAACAGGTCCACGAACTCGCCCTTGCGGGCGCGCACCACCGGGGCGAGCACCTGGAAGCGGGTGCGTTCGGGCAGTTCCAGCAGCTGGTCCACGATCTGCTGCGGGGTCTGCTTGGAGATCGGCTCACCGCAGACCGGGCAGTGCGGGTGGCCGACGCGCGCCCAGAGCAGGCGCATGTAGTCGTACACCTCGGTGATGGTGCCCACGGTGGAGCGCGGGTTGCGGCTGGTGGACTTCTGGTCGATCGACACCGCCGGGGACAGGCCCTCGATGAAGTCCACATCCGGCTTGTCCACCTGGCCCAGGAACATGCGGGCGTAGGCGGAGAGGGACTCAACGTAGCGGCGCTGGCCCTCGGCGAAGATGGTGTCAAAGGCCAGGGAGGACTTGCCGGACCCGGAAAGCCCGGTGAACACGATCATTGCATCGCGCGGCAGGTCAAGGTCCACATTCTTCAGGTTGTGCTCACGGGCACCCTTGACCACCAGGTGCGACAAATCAAGTGAAGTAGTCTCTGCAGTAATAGCCACCAGCCCATACTAATCGAAAACTGGTTCGAATAAGAGTGCCGTTGGGCACATCTTCCGGTGACGTGTCCCGCTCCCGGCGAGCGCCGCCGGCAGGCGCTACCGCTGCGTTTGCCGGGGCACGTCGGGCGCGCCCGGAGCCGGTTCGGCCGGCGGCATCCGGTAGGCGGTCATCCCCTGGGGCCCGGCCAGCACCACCACCTGCTGCTGGTCGTGCCCGGTGCGCACGAACTCGGCGTAGCGCGGCGGCACCGTGCCGGGTTTGAGGGTGTCGCGGTCGCAGGGGTTGATCGCGTCCTCGCCGTTGAGGTAGCGCGGCTCCCGGTCCCCGGGGATCGGCAATTCCAGCGTTTCACGCGCCGTCGTGCACAGCACGCTCTGGCCCAGCACCTGCCCCAGTTCGCGCACGTTTCCGGTGGCGATCTCAATGGCGCGCCACCCCTGGGGCAGCGGCAGGATGGCGTGTTCGGTGTCGGACAGGATCCGTGCCCGCGGTTTGATCAGCTCCCGGGTGCGCTTCAGCTCCGGCAGTCCGTGGCTCCACCGTTCGGCGCCGGTGCGGGCGTCCAGGGCGGTGACCCGCCATTTCAGGCCGGTGAGCACGCTTTGGCGGGTGTCGCTGTCCGATTCGAGGATGGAGGACATGCCGCTGTCGATGGTGCACAGCACCACGGTGCGCCGTGCGTCGGTGACCCAGTCGGTGAAGATCCCCTGGCAGTAGGCTTCCGCCCCGGGCTGGCGCCACAGCACCGTGCCGCTGGCCGCGTCCACCCCGATGCTCATGTAGTCGCTGGCCAGATCGAGCAGGTAGGTGCCGCTACTGGCCTGGTTGTGGGCGCGCGAACCGCTGCCGACCAGCGTGTCGGACGGTTCGCTGGCCAGGGTCCAGGTCCATCCGGAGTCGGAGGAGTACTCGGTGGCGAACGCCTTCTCGTAGGGCTGCTTCCAGAGGATTTTGCCGTTCCGGGCGTAGGCGAGCTGTTCCTTGTTTGGCCCGCGCTGCCCGGTGGCCGACAGCCCGTGCCCCAGCAGGCGGGAGTCCTCATCCGGCAGGGGCACCGGCAGTTGGGCGGGTGGCACCGCTGTCCAGCTGCCGCCGCTCGCGTCGAAGCGGTATTGCCTCGCCCCGCGCCGGTTGACGGGGTCGTTGGTGCCCTCGGTGCACCAGTTGGTGGCGCAGGGCTGGGGCCTGCTCCCCCAGTAGTGTTCGCCCCACGCCGGTGCCAGCTGCCGGCCGGTGTCGGTGTTCAGCACCACCAGTCGGGCGCCCTGCTGCCCGTCGGGGATCTGCACGGCCACCGTGTCCTGCCCGCCGATGCTCACGCTGTCCAATCCCACCGGCACCCCGGAGGGGTCATTGCCCGGGTAGGCCCGGCGCTGCCAGGCCAGTTTGCCGCTGTGCAGCTCCAGTGCGGTGAGGTACAGCTTGTTCTTTTCATGGGTGTACGCCAGCACCCGTTGGCCGACCACGAGGCTCTGGCTGAGCAGCGCATCCTGGCTGTCCCACAGTTTGGTGGCCGGTTTCGCCAGGCGCTCGGCCTGCGCCGCCGCCTGGCGCTCCCGGTCGGGCTGCCCGCCGTCCTGCCCGGCCACGCAGCCGGTGAAGGCCAGCGTGCCGGCCAGTGCGGCGGCCAAAAACAGCGGGGCCCGTGTGCCCCGGTGCGGGGGTGCGGCGGCAGCTTCGGGCGGGGCGGCGGTGGCGGCTGGACTGCGGTGCATGATGGCCCTCCTGGTTCACCGGCGGGGCCGGTGCTGATCGGTGGGCTCATCCTATGGCAGGGAAAAAATCTGTGCGGAGGATATCCACAGCCGGGGCCTGCCGCCGGTCCGCCGGGGGTGGGAGGTGGGGCCGCAAGCCGGTGCGGCGGCCGGCCGGGGACCCTAGCGCGGCAGCGAGCTGAAGGCGGCGCGCAGGTACTGTATCGCCTTGTCCTCGGTGACGTTCCACAGCTGGCAGGCCCGGGCCAGGTCGGCGGCGGCGTCGGTGACCTCCTGCACGCCGCGTTCGGCGCTGGCCTGCACGATGGTGCCGTGCCGTCCCCGGGTGACCACCGCGCCCTGGGCCTCGAGCTCCTTGTACACCTTGGCGACCGTGTTCGTGGCCAGGGACAGCTGCTCGGCCAGGGCCCGCACGGAGGGCAGCTTGGTTCCCGGGGCGAGCTTGCCCCCGGCGATCGCCGCCAGGATCTGTTCGCGCACCTGCTGGTAGGGGGCGGTGGGATCCTGCGCGTCGATCGTGATGAACCCGAGGCTGTCCATGGCTGCTGTCACTTCCATTTCATCGAAAAGCTAAATCGTTGTTCCCTTGAGCCTATCGCCTTGCCCCGGGTGCCGGACGTAGGGTGGGGGCATGAATACCTTGGATCTTGACGACGTGATCATTCGCCAGATAAGCGTTTCCGACATGGACAACAACGTCTACCTGCTCACCGAGAAGGCCAGCGGCAAGCAGCTGCTGGTGGACGCGGCCGATGACTGGTCGGCGATCTCGGCGATGATCGAGCAGGCCGCCGGGGACAGGCCCGAACCGGAGCTGGTGGGCATCGCCACCACCCACCAGCATTGGGACCATGTGCGGGCGCTGTCCCAGGCGCATCAGGCGCACCCGGTGCCGACCTACGCCGGGGCCGAGGATGCGGCGCAGATCGAGCAGCATAGCGGGGTGGCGACCAGCAACCCGGTCAAGCACGGGGACCGGCTGCCGCTGGGGGACGTGGTGATCGACTGCGTGCACCTGCGCGGGCACACCCCCGGTTCGATCGCCTACGTGGTGCGGGATTCCTCGGGCAGGATCGCGATCCTCAGCGGGGATTCGCTCTTCCCCGGCGGAGTAGGCAACACCGGGGAAGATCCCCAGCGTTTCATGCAGCTGTTCGGCGATGTCAGTGAGCGGCTCTTTGGCGCCTACCCGGATGAGGCGGTGGTGCTGCCCGGGCATGGGGATTCCACCACCCTGGGCCAGGAGCGCCCGCACCTGGAGGAATGGCAGGAACGCGGCTGGTAGCCGGCCCGGGACCGGCTAGCTTCCCGGCCGCCCGAGCTTCTGCCCGACCATGAAGATCCGGCGGAACGGGAAGTTGGTCAGCTGCTGCCCGCCGGCGACCTCGATGCGCCGGTAGTGCCCGCCGACCGCCTGGCGGTAGTCGTCTTCGAAGCGCCGGTAGTCCTCCGGGTCCAGGGCGGCCTTCACCGGCAGCAGGGCGGTGCCGCGCACCCAGTCCAGGATCGGGTCGCTGCCGGTGAGCAGCTGCTGGTAGCTGGTCTCCCACACGTCGGCGGTGAACCCTTCCTCGATCAGCAGCCGCTGGTAGTCCGCCGGCGCGGCGACCGCGTCGGCGTGGCGCAGCACCCCGGCCAGCTTGGCCGACCAGTCGGGGCGTTCGGCGACCTGGCGCATCACCGTGTGGGAGGGCGAGTCGAAGTTGCCCGGCACCTGGATGGCGATGGCCGCCTCGCTTTCCAGCTGCCGCAGCCAGCCCCGCAGCAGCTGCAGGTGCCCGGGGATCCACTGCAGCATGGCGTTGGAGAACAGCAGGTCGATCGTGTCATCGGCCTGCCACGAGGTGGCGTCGGCCAGCTCAAAGCGCAGGTTCGGCGGGTTGTCTCCGGCGTGGGCGGTGTCAATCATCTGCCGGGAAGAGTCCAGGCCCAGCACCAGCGCCTCGGGCCAGCGTTCGGCCAGCAGCCTGGTCATGTTCCCCGGCCCGCAGCCCAGGTCCACGATTTTCTTTGGCGCCAGGTGCTCCACCCGCGCCATCAAATCCAGGTAGGGCCGCCCCCGGTAGTCGGCGAATTCGGTGTATGTGCTCGGCTCCCACTTCATAACCCAAGTTTATTGCCGCACACTGCGCCACGACTAGGGTCTGTTAACAGTTCGCAACCGTTAGGCTGGAAGCATCATGATGCTCACTGACTTGCTGCCGGCAGACCCGAACAACGTCTCCGACGAGGAAATCTACGAGGCCTTCGGCCGCTGGGTTTCCGACCGCGGAATCACCCTCTACCCCGCCCAGGATGAGGCGTCCCTGAACCTGGTGGCGGGGAACAACGTCATCCTGGCCACCCCGACCGGTTCGGGCAAGTCGCTGGTGGCGGTCGCCGCCCACTTCTACGCCATGTGCCGCGACCAGGTCAGCTTCTACACCGCGCCGATCAAAGCGCTGGTTTCGGAGAAGTTCTTCGATCTGTGCAAGATCTTCGGCGCCGAGAACGTCGGGATGCTCACCGGGGATTCGGCGGTGAACGCCGATGCGCCGATCATCTGCTGCACCGCCGAGATCCTGGCCAACATTGCGCTGCGTGAGGGTTCGCGCGCCGATGTGGGCGTGGTGGTGATGGACGAATTCCACTTCTACGCCGACCCGCAGCGCGGCTGGGCCTGGCAGGTGCCGCTGATCGAGCTGCCCCAGTCCCAGTTCCTGCTGATGAGCGCCACCCTGGGCGATGTGACCCGCTTCGAACGTGAACTGAGCGAACGCACCGGGCGGGAGACCACCACCATCGCGCACACCGAACGCCCGATCCCGCTGCACTTCTACTACTCCATGGACCCGGTGCAGGAGGCGGTCGACGAGTTGATCAAGACCCGCCAGGTGCCGATCTACATTGTGCACTTCTCCCAGCTGGACGCGATCGACCGCGCCACCGGGCTGATGAGCATCAACGTCGCCACCCGCGAGGAGAAGGAGAAGATCGCGCAGCTGATCGGCGGGTTCCGCTTCGCCGCCGGGTTCGGCAAGACCCTGAACCGCCTGGTGCGCCACGGCATCGGGGTGCACCACGCCGGGATGCTGCCCAAGTACCGCCGCCTGGTCGAGCAGCTGGCGCAGGCCGGGCTGCTGAAGGTCATCTGCGGCACCGACACCCTGGGGGTGGGCATCAACGTGCCGATCCGCACCGTGGTGATCACCGCGCTGTCCAAGTTCGACGGGACCCGCACCCGGCTGCTGAACGCCCGCGAATTCCACCAGATCGCCGGGCGGGCCGGGCGCGCCGGGTTCGACACCGCCGGCACCGTGCTGGTCCAGGCCCCCGAGCACGCGATCGAGAACGCCAGGGCGATGGCCAAGGCGGTGAAGAAGCACGGCGAGGGTTCCTCCAAGCTGCGCCAGATCCCGAAGAAGAAGCCGCCGCAGGGCTTTGTCAGCTGGGGTGAGAAGACGTTCGAGAAGATCGTGCACGCCGCCCCGGAAACCCTGCGCTCCTCCTTCCAGGTGTCGCACTCGATGATCCTGAACCTGCTCGAGCGCGAGGACAACGCGTTCGAGGCCGCGCACCGGCTGCTGAGCGAAAACCATGAGCCGCCGGCCGCCCAGCGCCGGCTGAAGCTGCGCGCCCTGGGGATCCTGCGCGAACTGCTGGCCACCGGGGTGGTGGTGCGCAACGCGGAACCGGACCAGTACGGCAACCACTATGCGCTGACCGTGCACCTGCAGCAGAACTTTGCGCTGAACCAGCCGCTCTCCCCGTTCGCCCTGGCCGCCCTGGAACTGTTCGACCCGGAGTCGGCCAGCTACGCGCTGGACGTGGTCTCGGTGATCGAGGCGACCCTGGAAAAGCCGCGCCAGGTGCTCTCCGCCCAGGAGAAGAAGGCCCGCGGGGAGGCGGTCGCCCAGATGAAGGCCGACGGGATCGAATACGACCAGCGGATGAACATCCTGGACACCATCAGCTACCCGCAGCCGCTGGCCGAGCAGCTGGAGTCCGCGTTCGAACAGTACCGTGCCGGCGCCCCGTGGCTGGCCGACTTCGAGCTCGCCCCGAAGTCGGTGGTGCGCGACATGTACGAACGCGCCATGGGCTTCTCCGACTTCGTGCAGTACTACCAGCTGGCCCGCTCCGAGGGCGTGCTGCTGCGCTACCTGACCGATGCGTACAAGGCGCTGCGCCAGAGCGTTCCGCAGGATGCGCTGCGTGAGGACCTGGTGGACCTGATCGAGTGGCTGGGCGAGATGATCCGCCAGATCGACTCCTCGCTGCTCGATGAGTGGGAGGAGCTCTCGCGCGGTGAGCTGGTTGAGGAGACCGAGATCGCCCCGCCGGCCCCGGAGAACCTGACCAGCAACATGCGCGCGTTCCGGGTCATGGTGCGCAACGAGATGTTCCGCAGGGTCAAGCTGTTCGCCGACGAGCAGGAGGCGGCGCTGGGCGAGCTGGACGGGCACAACGGGTTCGACGCCGACGCCTGGGCCGAGGTAATGGACCAGTACTTCGAGGAGCACGAGGACATCGACGACGGACCCGGCGCCCGCAGCCCGAAACTGTTCCTGGTCACCGAGAAACCCAACCGCATCTGGCAGGTGCGCCAGATCTTCGCCGACCCGCAGCAGAACCACGACTGGGGCATCAACGCCACCATCTCGCTGGACGAGTCCGACGAGGCCGGTCACCCGGTGGTCACGGTGACCTCGGTGGGGCGCCTGGACTAGCGCGGCCCGGGCCCGGGCACGCCCAGGATCCGCAGTTCCTCCGCCCGGCTCAACCCGGTCGGTGCGGCGGTCTCCGCCCCGGCTTCCAGTACCGACCGGGCACTATCCGCCACCGGGCGCACCCGCAGCCCGGCCCGCCGGGCCGGGGCGTGGTCCCGGTCCATCAGCGCGGTCAGCTGCGCGGGCAGCCACAGCGGCAGCGACCGGCGCCCGGACCACGG
>NZ_JAVGCZ010000003.1:0-78587 GCF_052928425.1 Glutamicibacter sp. BSL13 | reverse complement strand
ACCCGGCCCGGTGCCTTTGTGTCCTGGGAACCAAGGCGGCAAACCGCTGGATTGCGTCGGCGATATGACACGATAAGAAAAACCCGCCTTCCACCACCGCAGGAGCATTGATGGCCGCCCGCTTGCCCAAAGCCGCCCGGCAGTACCTCGACGAATTGCGCCAGGCCCTTTCCGGACTAAGCGCCGCCGAACGCGAGGACGTGCTGGCCCACACCCGGGCCCAGCTGGTCAGGCTGCCGCGCCGGGGACGGCACAAGCAGGACATCCTGGACAGCCTCGGCCCGGTGCAGCGGATCGCCGCGGGCTTCGAGCGGGTCGAACCGCAGGAGCTGAAGGTCTCCAGCGGGTTTGAGTTCCTCACCCGGATCCTGGCCTGGCCCACGTTCGCGTTCTCGCTTCTGACCGCCGCGGTGCTGCTCTTCGCCCCGCAGGCGCCGATGAGCGTGGAGGTGGCCGGCGCCCTCGGCCTGGGCTTCGAGGGGGAAGTCAGCTTTGGGTGCATTGAGGCACGGCAGGCCGGAACCTGGTTCAACGCCGAACTGTTGCCGGCCGCGCTCGTTGCCCTGGTCCCCGCCTTGTTCAGCCTCACCCCGCTGATCCTGCGTGACAAGGCTGCGATCTGGCTGCAGCTGCTCGGGGCCGTGGTGATGAGCGTGGTCTCCATCCTGGCCGGGCTGGGTATTGGCATGTTCTATTGGCCGGTGACGGTCCTGCTCTACTCGCAGGCGATTGTCCCGTGGGTGCTGCTGCGCTCGGCGATGGGCCGGGCGGGATGGATCTGGCGAACCATTGGCGCGGTGCTGCTCTTGGCGACCCTGCTGCTGCATGGCCAGGCGGTCTTCACGCTGTATCACCAGCTGTGGCTGCTGGTGTTCCCGGCGATCCTGCTCCTGCCGGTCTTCGGCCATTTCCTGCGCTGGTGGTGGGCCGATATCGCGCTGATCGCCGTGGGGCTCGGGGTGATTATCTACGCCTCGCTGGCCTGGCCGGTCATGATTTACGGCTTCATCGCCGGCGGCCTGTTCTTCATCGTGGGGCACCTGGGCCTGGCGGGGAACATGTGGTATCGCCGTTCACGGGATCTGCTGGCTCTGCTCTAGGGGCCATCATTGGCCCCAGGCAACGGTGAGGGTACGGGCCAACCTGCTTCGAGTCGGCGGCCTGGTGATGTTTTTCGTTTCCCGGATTTGCGCTTCCGTTCCTTCTCGCCAAGAATATAGCTAGCTAAGCTAGTGAATATCGAGGTTCTCCTTCGCCAGACCCTATGGCAGGGGCACCTCAACTTTCTGCTGGATCTATCGCGCACCCGAAGACTGGACCATTGGCGACACCCGATGATCGTTATCGCTTTCCATTTCTGAAGAAAGGACGGGCCGACTGCCCGCTGTGCACGGGCCAGGCCAACAAACCAACATGAGCAATGTCAGCCTTGAACCCTTTGATGCATTGATTCTGGTGTCCTTCGGCGGGCCGGAAAAGCCGGAGGATGTCTTGCCCTTCCTGCAAAATGTCACCCGGGGCCGCGGCATTCCCGACGAGCGGCTCGTGGAAGTGGGCGAGCACTACTACAACTTCGGCGGCCGCTCACCCATCAACGAGCAAAACCGGAATCTGCTCGATGCCCTCAACCAGGAGCTGCAGCGGCGCGATATCCGGATCCCGCTGCTGTGGGGGAACCGGAACTGGGATCCCTACCTCACCGATGAAGTGCGAAAGCACGCCGAGCAAACCGGAGCCACCCGATTCCTGGCCATCACTACCTCTGCCTATTCAAGCTACTCCTCCTGCCGCCAGTACCGTGAAGATTTCGGCGGAACGGTTCGGGCACTGGCCGATGATGGCATTGAGGTGTCCTTCGACAAGGTCCGCCAGTACTACAACCACCCCGGCTTCGCTGACGCAGAACTGCAGTGCGTCCGCCGTGCCGTGAGCGAATTCCAGCAGAACGTGGGGGAGCTGGACCCCGGCACGCACCGGGTCCTGTATGTCACCCACTCCATTCCCACGACCATGCAAGACGCCTCGCAGCGGCACACCGCCGGCTACCAGGCCGAGCACGAACAGCTCATCCAGTGGATTGAGGGCCAGCTGCCCGAAGAGCAGAGGCTGCCTTCGGAATTGGTTTACTGCTCACGCTCGGGGTCCCCGCATACCCCGTGGCTCGAACCGGATGTCAATGACCGCATGCGCGAATTGGCTGCGGAGGGCATCGATGGCGTCGTCGTGGTTCCGCTGGGATTCGTCTCCGATCACATGGAGGTTAAATACGATCTGGATACGGAAGCCGCCGCCACGGCCGAGGAACTGCAGCTGCGGTTCGTGCGGGCGGACACCGTGGGTACTTCCGCATCCTTCGTGAGCGGGCTGGTGGACCTCGCCCTGGAGCGGGCGGCGCAGGTTCGCGGGGAATCGCCGGAGCTGCCAGCCGTGACGTCCGGGGGGCCGCTCGCTGCGGGCAGTGGGGCGTGCTCGCTGAACTGCTGCCTCGGGGCCACGCTGAAGCCGACCGCACCACAGTGGCCGGCCGAGGCGAGCGCGACCGTTTAGACAGTTCGGCAGGGCGGGGAGGCCAGCTACCCGCCCTGCCGGTCTCATTTCCCGCGGCGGTTCATGACTGGTTGGCAGGTCAGGGACTATTTTTCTGGCGCAACGGAGTTGAGCAGTACGAGGCTAGGCCCCAACGCGACCACCAGGTTCATTTTCGTCCCGACGCCCGTTTTCCATATTAAGGAACGTGGCATCGTCCGGGCTCAATGTGTCGGCTAGTTCGACCCCGTTCGTGGCGGCACGGAGCATTTCAGATAGCCTTCCTATGGAAGTAATCCCGGCGTTGAGCCGGCAGGTTGTCGTGAAGGGATGGAATGGCTGAGAATCGTGCTGCCGGTGAGGCACCCATGGATGAGGCAACCCGCTGGCGGGTGCTGATGGTCCTCCTGGCCACCATGTTCATGTCCCTGGTCGGAGTGAGCATTGTCAATGTCGTCCTGCCCGCCATCCAGAACACCCTGGGCGCCAGCGAATCGGATATCCAGTGGGTCCTCTCCGGCTACGCCCTGACCTTCGGTGTGGTGCTGGTGGCCGCTGGCCGCGCCGGGGACGTCTTTGGGCGAGGCGCCATCTTCCTTAGCGGTCTGGTGATCTTCACGCTCTCCTCGATCCTGGCCGGATTTGCCCCCGATGCCACCAGCCTGAACATTGCCCGCTTCATCCAGGGCCTGGGCTCGGGCCTGCTGAACCCGCAGGTGCTGGGCATGATTCAGCAATACTTCCACGGGCCAGAACGAGGCCGTGCCTACGGCGCTCTGGGCACCGTGGTCGGTTTCTCGGTTGCCATTGGCCCGGTACTCGGCGGCTTCCTGGTGCAGGGACTGGGGGAGGACCTGGGATGGCGCTCCACCTTCCTGGTCAACGTGCCGATTGGCCTGCTGGCCATAGTCTTGGCGCTGCGCTGGCTGCCGCGGCCGCTATTTCGCAAGCTTCAGGTTCCCGCCAGTGACCCCTCGGACGCCGTAGCTGCGGCCGTGGTGAAGCGCAGGCGAGGGGTGGACCTCGACCCGGTGGGCAGCATCATGCTTGGCCTGTCGATCCTGGCCCTGATGCTTCCCTTCGTTCAGGGCCGGGAGACCCCGTGGACCTGGTGGCTGCTGCCCGCCGCCTTTGCACTGCTGGGCGGTTGGATTCTCTGGGAGAAGAACTACAAGCGGCGTGGCCGCGAACCCATGGTGGACCTGCAGCTGTTCAAGATCCGCTCCTTCACCCTGGGTAACATCATTGCCGGGCTCTATTTCATGGGCGTGACCAGCGTCTGGGTTTTGGTGGCGGTGTACGTCCAGCAGGGCCAGGGATTGACCGCGCTGCAGGCGGGCCTGGTCGGTCTTCCGGCCGCGTTGGCCTCCGCGGCCAGCTCCCATATTGCCGGTAAGTACGTGGTCCAGTTCGGGCGGCGACTGGTGATCTGGGGCATTCTCAGTGCACTGGTCGGCTTGGTGTCCACCATTGCGGTTGTGGAGCTCAACGCCCAGGACCAGGTGAGGATCTGGTGGCTGCTGCTGACGCTGAGCTTCATCGGTGTGGCGCAGGGTTCGATCATTTCCCCGAACCAGGCGCTGACCCTCATGGATGTTCCGGTGGCGAACTCGGGCAGTGCGGGCGGTCTGATGCAGACGTCCCAGCGCATCGGTACCGCGGTCGGGATCGCGGTGATCACCGCTATCTTCTACGGCACCCAGCACCTGACCGGCGAATGGAACACCGCCATGACCGTGGGCTTCATCGCCATCACGGTAATGGTCGTGCTGACCCTGGTGGTCGCCATCATTGACCAGCGCAAGGGGCACGGGATCGCCACCGTGGTGGGGCACTAGGGCCCGCCTGCTGGTATAGCGTCTTAGAACCATCCAGGACCTATGACCGGTGGCTCACGCCTTGCTGTGCAGCAGAGCGAGCACCTGGTCCCGCTCCACCGGCTGGAACTGCTCATAGTAGGCTCCCACGGCGGTGAAACCGCCGGGCTTCAGCAAGGCGACGGCTTCGTCGGCGACCTGCGACAGCTCGTTGAGCACCTCCGGGGGTGCCACCGGTGCGGCAATGATGATCCGCTCGGGTTCCAGCTGCTGGACCAGTTCGACCGCCGCCTTGACGGTGGCTCCGGTGGCCAGCCCGTCATCGCAGATCACCACGATCCGCCCGGCCAGGTCCGGTGAGTACTCCTGGAACACCTCGGCCAGCTCGGCCAGCGCCTGTTCGGTTTCGGCCTCCACCCGGTCCAGCTGGGCGCTGCCGAAGCCTTCCTTGGCACGACGGTGGATTCCCTCATTGAGGTAGCGTCCGGAGAAACCGCGGTAGGAGGCCATGGCACCGTAGGCCAGCTCCGGGTTGCTGGGCACCCCGAGCTTGCGTACGGCCAGCGCGCCTAGTTCCGCGCCCAGCGCCCTGGCCACTTCCGCGGCGATGGGCACGCCCCCGCGCAGCAGCCCCAGCACGACGTACTCGCCGGCCTCCAGCCGAGTTGCCAACGCCAGCCCCAGAGAAGTGCCGGCCTGTTCCCGATTCTCGAATCTTTGGTTCGCCCGTTGTGTCATGGTTCCAGTCTTGCCCAGATCAGTCGATTGCAACAGACCTCACAGAAAATATCCTGACTAGTCACTATGGGCTCGACGGTCGGTCAAAGAGGCCGAGCGCGCCCAGCAATATGCGCCGGGTGTTTCAGACATACCGCTGCTCTCGAACGCAACTGCGCACATTGCCGGCAACAAGCCGCCCGAAGCTTTCCCGCCCGGGGGTTCGGACTAGAACTGCCGGTAGGCGGACACCATGGGGCAGTCGAAGGGATCGCGGGCCGAGAGTCCAACCTTGTTCAGGTATCGGATCACCTGCGCGTAAGACTGGCGCACCGAGGCCACCGTGTAGGTGATCTGGTGTTCGGCACAGTAGGCGCGCACAATCCGGGAGACCTCGGCCAGGTTGGCTCGCGGCATCGAGGGGAACAGATGGTGTTCGACCTGGTAGTTCAGCCCGCCGTAAATGATGGAGAGCAGTTCGTTGCCCCACCGGCTCTTGGCCATGACGTTGCGGCTGGTGAGTACCTGCCGGGAGAAGAAGTCAATGCGCATGTTGTTCGGGACCATGGGCATGCCCTTGTGGTTGGGGGCAAAGGAGCCGCCCATGTAGATGCCGAAAACCGCGAGTTGCACGCCGATGAAGGCGAACGCCATGCCGATCGGAAGGAAGGCGAAGATCAAGGCCAGATAGATGGCCACGCGCAAGACAATCACGGTGATTTCGCGGCTGCGGTTTTTCACTCGCTTGGCCACGAACAGGTACTTGATGGACTGAAAATGCAAGTTCAGCCCTTCCAGGGTCAGCAGCGGAAAGAACAAATACCCCTGGCGTTCGGTGATCCACTTCAGCAGACCCTTTTGCCGCTGTGCGTCGGCCGGCTGGAAGGAGATGGTGTCCCATTCAATGTCCGGGTCCTTGCCCACCGTATTTGGCGTGGCGTGATGCTTGTTGTGCTTGTTCATCCACCACTGGTAGCTGATGCCGACCACGCCGTTGGCCAGCAGGCGTCCGAGTTTGTCATTGGTCTTGGCGGAGGAGAGGATCTGGCGGTGTGCGGCCTCGTGGGCCAGGAACGCGAACTGGGTAAGCAGGATTCCCAGCGCCCCGGCCATCAGCAGCTGCAACCAGCTGTCACCGAGCAGGATGAACCCGGTGATGGTCCCACCGAGCAGACCCAGCAGGACCAGGCCCATGCCTAGGTAGTGGCCGCGGCGCCGTCCATTGAGTCCCGCGTCGCTGACCAGGGCCTTGACGTGGAAGAAGCTTTTGGGATCCCCGGGCCGCACCGAAGTGGCCGGTGGAGGGGTGGGCAGGGTGGAAGTGATGCTACTCAAGTGCAGAGTCCTTGGGTGGTAGCGGCGACTTTTCAGTCGAAAGAACTGAAAGTCTCAACTCCTATAGCTTCAGTCTATCTACGCTGGATGTGAGTTGCCAGAGTAATGTGCTGGCATCCCCTGTGACCACAATCGAGAGAGTCGGCGTGGGGCTTCGAAGTACCCAAACAACGGACAATGACGTGCAGGTGATGGAACCACTGATTGAGGTCTACATCTGCCTCCAATTACTTCCGCTCGATAGTATCGGGCAAGCAAACTGATATGCTCAAAACGCTGCTAACTTTACGCCGCGAGTACCGAAGTATCATCCAAATTCATCGTCAACGACGGGAACACTTCATGAGTAACAGCCCGGAAGCAGCACTAGGAATCGCTTTACTCACCTCTCTAGTTCGCCAGGACAGAGAAGCTTTTCTCCTCATCGCATCTGAGCTCGAGGGCGGTAATGCGCAAGCTGTGGCGATACTGGCTCGACTAGGGGAAACAATGGTCAGTATGATCGCAAGCCTCTTGCAACTCAGTAGCGAGGAAGCGTTAACGCGCGTGGCGGCTGCGATTGCGCTCAGCGAATAACCGACAGGTTCGACTGTAAAGCGGAAAAGAACGAGGCGGAGTCCGCTTCGTGTGATACCGTAGTAGTAATTAGTCTCCTCGAGATGAAATATCATCCGTCTCGTTTCAGATCTTTCTTGAATTTTTCATAAACGTCTTTGCGCTGGTATTCCCGGCCAAAAGGGAATAGCGTTACCTGAAATAATTGTCCCTATATCTTAAATAGGGCAGTCGGTAGAGGGCTTTCGGTCTCAGAACTCTAGCTCGGTCGACAATCTATCTCTCGGATAAAATTTTTGAGCTCGTGAACTCAGTATTCGATGTTCACCCGGCCTCTGGGCCTGCTCAAGCTTTGCATTATCACGGGATTCATCAGAACTCTTGCTGTGTAGCCGATGTGGCGTACACGCGTACTGCCGTTATCTACGGCTCGATAGGAATTTACATGACCACCGGCATCGTAAAATGGTTTAACTCCGAAAAGGGCTTCGGATTCATTGCTCCGTCCGACGGATCCGCTGACGTCTTTGCTCACTACAGCGCGATCCAAAGCTTTGGATTCAAAAACCTTGAAGAGGGCCAGACTGTGGAGTACAAGCTTGAAGCTGGGCCTAAGGGTCCTCAAGCAACTGAGATCCAGGTGCGCTAGCTACTTTTCATAATTAACAAAGGGCGGGACAAGAAGAATCTTGTCCCGCCCTTTGTCGGCTCTTAAAACTTCAGCGTGTGCTGACAGTGGGCACCAAGCTACACTTCTAGGCGGCATTGACCGGGGCGCCTAGTAGCCAGTCCCGCGTGAAAGACGCCGGGTGGCCCGTGATTTCTCTCCGCGGGGTGGGAAAGGCCCGGTAGACTTGATCACCAAAAAGTGATCCTCGAACCGGTGAATGTGGAGCTTAGATGCCATTATTTTCGCACTCTAAGATCAGCTTTTCGTCTTGGCCACCCTTAACGACGATCTCGCCATGAAAATCGTCGAGCTGGTGTGGGGTATGAGACGCATTCCATTTTTTCGTTCGTGGGCCATATTCATGATGCTGGCCAGTTCCTGCGCCATATCCGGCGGGAAGTCGCAGGATCCCACGGGATTGTGGGGACAACAGGAGCAGGGCCAGCCCTGGCTGAAACTGTTCAAGGAGGGCAAGGCAGCGGGAAGCGATGGCTGCAACAACCTGATGTCCACCTGGAGCCAGGAGGCCGAGAAGATCAGCTTCAGCGCGATGGCCAGCACGATGATGTACTGCCACGGCGTGGACACCTGGCTGAGCACCGCCGACCACCCAACCATCCAGGACGGCTCCCTGCTGGTCTTCGATGCGAATGACCAGCAGATCGGCACCCTTCCGCGCGGGGAACGTTAGCTTAGGCGTCGGTGGCCGGGCGGCTGGTTGAGCTGCGCACGATGAGCTGGTGCTCAAGGTGGTGGGCCCGTGCCGGCGCCTCGCCGCGGATGGCCTTCAGCAGCATGGCCACGGCGAGTTCGCCCTGCTGGTGCGGCTGCTGGCGGATGGTCGTCAGCCCGAAGAGTTCGGCCAGTTCATGGTCATCCACGCCGACCACCGACAGGTCCTGCGGCAGCTGCAGGCCCAGGTCGCGGGCTGCGAGGATCGCCCCGATGGCCATTTCATCGCTGGCGGCGAAGATGGCGGTGGGCCTGGTCGCCGGGTTGCCCAGCAGCTGCTTGGCCACCGTGTAGCCCTGGCCCATCGTGAAGTCCGCGCTGACGCACAGCTGCTCATCGACGTCGATCCCGGCCTCGGCCAGGGCACGCTCGTAGCCGATGCGCCGATGGGAGGGCACGCGGAAATCGAGGTCGGTTTCCGAGGATCCACCGATGTAGCCGACCCGGACATGACCCAGGGACAGCAGGTGGTTGGTGCCCAGGGCGGAGACCGCCTCATCATCCACGTGCAGGGTGGGTACGCCGGGCAGGGGCCCGCCCACCCCGACCAGGGGCTTGTTCAGTGCGTGCAGTGCCACTAGCTCCTGCTCGCTGAGCTCTACGTTCACGGCGATCACCGCATCCACCCGTTGGCGCTGCAGGAAATCGGAAAAGATCTGGTGGCGCTGGCCCGAATCCTTGGTGAGTTGGTAGAGCGTGGTGTCATAGCCCTCGCGCATCAGGGCCGTGCAGATCCCCTCCAGCACGCTGGCGTAGAACCAGTGGTTGATCACCGGAACCAGGACGCCGATATTCCGGGTGCGCCCCGAAGCCAGCCCCGAGGCACTGGAGGAGACGACGTAGCCCAGCTCGCTCGCGGCGCGCTGCACCGCGGCCTGTGCCGCGGCCGAGACATTGCCCCGACCGGAGAGCGCGCGCGAGACGGTCGCCACCGAGACGCCCGCGGCCCGAGCTACGTCCTTGATGCTGGCCACGTGGTTCCTTCCGACGCAGTTGTGGGGGCAAGTGAGGGCAATGGGGCGGCAGGGCGCGACGGGACGGCTGGGGCCCGCGGCGGCCACGGCACCAGATTACCCGGGAGCCTGATCAGGCGCGGAACCATATGGTCGATTCCGCGGCGATGCGCCGTCCCGCGGGCTGCTGCGCGCTGGTGGCGGCAACGGCCAGCCCGGTGGTCTGTGGGGGCAGTTCCAGATCGGTGCCCGCGAAGTTGGACACCACCAGCACATCACGGTTGGCAAAGGCCAGCAGATCCGGGTTGCCGGTTTCCAGCCAGCTGAGCGAGCCGGTGCCCAGTTCATGCTCCCGGCGCACGCGCAGCAGCGTGTAATACAGGTTCAGGGTCGAGTCCGGATCTGCACGCTGCACGTCGCGCGCGTAGTCCTGCCAGCCCTCGGGCTGCGGCAGCCAGCTGCTGCCGCTGGGGGAGAACCCGGCGGCGGGGGAGCCGGCTTCCCACGGCAGCGGGACCCGGCAGCCGTCGCGGCCGTAGCGTTCGCCGTTGGTGCGGAACCAGGTGGGGTCCTGCCGTGCCTCATCGGGCAGGTCCACCGCCTCGGGCAGCCCCAGCTCCTCGCCCTGGTACAGGTAGGCGCCGCCGGGCAGCGCAAGCATCAGGGCACTGGCCGCACGCGCCCGCCGCAGGCCCACGGCCGGATCCGGCAGGTTCGGGGTCAGCGGGCCGATGCCCTCACCCTGCGGGTTCTCCTCGGTCAGCGCCAGCCGGGTGGCGTGGCGCACCACATCGTGGTTCGACAGCACCCAGGTGCTTGGCGCGCCGACCGCCCCGAACTCCCGCAGCGACTCGTCGATCGTGGCGCGGATCTGCCCGGCGTTGAAATGGCAGGACAGGTACGGGAAATTGAACGCCTGGTGCATCTCATCCGGACGCACCCATTTGGCCATCAGGGACAGCGGGCTGACCCAGGCCTCGGCGCACAGCACGCGCTCGCCGCCGTACTCGTCCAACACGGTGCGCCAGTCGCGGTAGATCTCGTGCACGGCCTCCTGGCCCCACCAGGGGGCGAGTTCCTCGGTGCCGCCCATGGAGGCGGCCGCGGGGTCCACAACGTAATCCGGCAGCCCGTCGGCCTTGATCAGGCCATGGGCGACATCCACCCGGAAACCGTCGGTTCCCCGATCCAGCCAGAAGCGCAGCACATTGCGGAACATTTCCCGAACCTCGGGGTTGTGCCAATTGAAATCCGGTTGCGAGGAATCAAAGACGTGCAGGTAGTACTGTCCCGGTGTGCCGTCCGGGTTGGTGGTCTGCGTCCACATGGGACCGCCGAAGACCGATTCCCAGTTGTTGGGAAGGCCGCCGGGCACCGCGTCGCGGAAGATGAACCGATCCCGCTCCGGGGAGCCTGGCGCGGCGGCCAGGGCCTGCTGGAACCAAGGGTGCTGATCCGAGCAGTGGTTCGGCACCAGGTCAACGATGACGCGCAGGTCCAGTTCGTGGGCGCGGGCGACCATGGCGTCGTAGTCGGCGAGCGTACCGAAGCGCGGATCCACATCGCAGTAATCGCTCACATCGTAGCCGGCGTCCTTCTGCGGGGAGGTGAAGAAGGGGGAGAGCCAGATGGCGTCGACCCCGAGGTCTGCCAGGGACTGCAGCCGCGCAGTGATGCCGGGCAAATCCCCCATGCCGTCGCCGTTCGCATCGGAGAAGGAACGAGGATAAATCTGGTAGATCACCGAGGAGCGCCACCATTGGGCGCCGGCCTCGGTCCTCCGGGAATCAGCGAGGGAACGGATTTGAGTCATGACGGTAACCATAAACGAATTCCCAGGTGATGTAAACGCTTTCAGTTTTGATGCCGCCAGCTACCCTGGAATGCGGCTCCCTTATCGCCAGTACGATGGATTGAAGTGCTTTTCACGATGTTCTTGTCATCGTTCATGATCTATGCCACTCTGGAAACGCTTACAATCGTGGTGGCACACGCACCTCGAACGAACCGACCGGCCACACCGCGCAGCATCGCAGTCAAACCGGTTCTTTGGACAAAGTTGTCACGAAAGGACACCCCATGATGGTGAACAAGCGCTCCCTTCTGCTGGGCGGGGCGATGACCGCGATTGCCGCGCTGTCCCTGACGGCCTGCAGTGGTACGAACCCCTCGTCCACGCAGCCTTCCGAAACCGCCGCGCAGTCCTCCTCGGCCCCGGCCGAGGCTGGCTCGCTGAGCGTGTGGGTCGACGCGAACCGCGAGCCGGTCCTGAAGGAGGCGGCCGCCGACTTCCAGGCGAAGTCCGGGGTGAAGGTCGACCTGGTGATCAAGGACTTCTCCAAGATCCAGGAGGACTTCCTCAAGCAGGTTCCCACCGGCAAGGGGCCGGACATCACCATCGGCGCCCACGACTGGCTGGGCAACCTGGTCACCAACGGTGTCGTCCAGCCGGTCGAGCTGGGCGAGAAGAGCTCCGAGTTCCAGGATGTGGCCATCGACGCGATGCGCTACGAGGGCAACACCTATGGCGTTCCGTATGCCACGGAGAACCTCGCGCTGCTGCGCAACAAGGACCTGGTCGACAAGGCCCCGGCGACCTTCGATGAGATGATCGCCGAAGGCAAGAAGGCCGGCACCGACTTCCCGTTCCTGGTCCAGGTCACCGAGGTGGGCGACCCGTTCCACGCCTACCCGTTCCAGACCTCCTTCGACGCGCCGGTGTTCGGCACCGACGACACCGGGGCCTATGACGCCAATGACCTGCAGATCGGCAACGCGGGCGGGCTGGAGTTCGCCCAGTGGCTGGCTGAGCAGGGCGAGGCCGGCACGCTGAAGACCGCCGTGGACGCCGACATCGCCAAGGAGAAGTTCATCTCCGGCGACTCCCCGTTCCTGTTGACCGGCCCGTGGAACGTGGACGCGGTCCAGGAGGCCAAGATCGATCTGGCGATCGACCCGATCCCGAGCGCCGGCGGTGAAGAGGCCCAGCCGTTCGTGGCCGTCCAGGGCTTCTTTGTCTCCTCGAAGACCGAGAACCTGCTGGCCGCCACCGAGTTCCTGACCAACTACATCGGCACCGAAGAAATCCAGACCAAGCTCTACGAGGTTGGCAAGCGTCCGCCGGCGAACAAGGAGGCGTTCGAGGCGGCCAAGTCCGATGAGACCATCGCGTCCTTCGGCGCGGTGGGCGAGAACGGTGTGCCGATGCCCAGCATCCCGGAGATGGCTGCCGTCTGGGAGTACTGGGGTGTGGCCGAAGCCGAGATCATCTCCGGCAAGGCCGATCCGGCCAAGCGCTGGAAGCAGATGACCGCGGACATCGAAAAGGCCATCGCCAAATAGCGCTGCAGGCCGGCACCGGGCCTGGCCGGCGCAGCGGGCGCCGGGGCAGCAGGACGCTGCCTCGGCACCGCGCGCCGGCCGCCAGGCCCGCTTATCGAACCAGCACCCGCCGCCATTCGACCCAGAAACCAGCCAAAGATGTCATTGACCCATCACAAGCCGCCGCCCGCCGGCGACGCCGTACAGCAGGCCAAGCTCTCGCCGGCCGCATCCCGCTTTGCCGCCGCGTCCTCCACCTCCACCGGGGCGATGCTGGCCAAGATCGCCATGATCGCCATCGTGGACGCCACCGCCGTGTTCGCGCTGTTCACCGCGATCGGCCGTGAAGCCTGGGCCATCGCCGCGGTGCTCGCGGTGATCACCCTGGCCATCAACGTGGTGTACTTCAAGCGGGGCTGGCTGCCGGCCAAGTACCTGCTGCCGGGCACCATCTTCCTGCTGATCTTCCAGGTCTTCGTGATCGGCTACACCGGCTACATCGCCTTCACGAACTACGGCTCGGGTCACAACTCGGACAAGGACGACGCCGTCATGGCGCTGCTGCAGTCCAACCAGAGCCGTGTGCCGGACTCCCCGGCGTTCCCGGTGACGGTGCTTGATGACGGCCAGGAGCTGTCGCTGCTGGTCCAGCGCGACGGCGTGCAGCAGGTGGGGTCCGCCGATCAGCCGCTCGAGCCCACCAGCCCGGAGCAGCTGGAGGGCTACACGCAGCTGGGCTTCGCCGACCTGCTCGGACGCCAGTCGGAAGTGACCTCGCTGACCGTGCCGATCAGCCAGGACCCGGCCGAGGGCTCGCTGCGCACCTCGGACGGGCGCACCGCCTACCAGTACACCTCCAACCTGGTGTACGACCAGGCCGCGGGCACCATGACGGACTCCACCACCTCGGTGGTCTACCGGGATACCGGGGTGGGCGCCTTCACCGCCGAGGACGGCACCCAGCTGATGCCCGGCTGGTCGATCAACGTCGGGTTCGAGAACTTCACCCGCGCGTTCAGCGACCCCTCCATCCGCACCGCGCTGTCCTCGGTGACGCTGTGGACCTTCGCCTTTGCCCTGCTCTCGGTGGCCACCACGTTCTTCATGGGCTTGTTCCTGGCGCTGGTCTTCAACGACCTGCGGATGAAGGGGCGCAAGATCTACCGGGTGATCTCCATCCTTCCCTACGCGTTCCCGGCATTCCTCGGTGGCCTGGTCTGGGCCGGCATGCTCAACAAGGACTTCGGGTTCGTGAACCAAGTGCTCTTCGGCGGGGCGCAGATCCCGTGGTTGACCGACCCGTGGCTCGCGAAGTTCTCCGTGCTCTGGGTCAACCTGTGGCTCGGCTTCCCGTACATGTTCCTGGTGTGCACTGGCGCGCTGCAGTCCATCCCCGACGAGCTGGCCGAGGCGGCCAAGATTGACGGGGCCAAGCCGTTCCAGGTGTTCCGCCTGATCAAGCTGCCGCTGCTGCTGGTCTCGGTGGCCCCGCTATTGATCAGTTCGTTCGCCTTCAACTTCAACAACTTCAATGTCATCTACATGCTCACCGAGGGCGGCCCACGCCTGGAGGGAGCGGGACTGAACGTGGGTGCCACCGACATCCTGATCTCGATGGTCTACAAGGTCGCCTTCGTCGGTTCGCAACGCGATTACGGCCTGGCCAGCGCGTTCTCCATCATCATCTTCGTGCTGGTCTCCATCATCGCGGTGATCAGCTTCAAGCAGACCAAGGCCCTGGAGGAGCTGAACTAATGTCGACGCAAACTCCTGTGCGCCCCGCCGCCCGCCGCGGCTTTGGAAAGTGGTTCGCCGCCACCGGCTGGCGACACCTGATCGGCGTGGCCCTGTGCATCTATGCGGCGTTCCCGCTGCTTTATGTGCTGTCGGCCTCACTGAATCCCAACGGAACGCTGCTCTCATCCAACGGACTGTTCACCGAAGTGGGGCTACGCAGCTACATCGACCTGTTCCGCAATGAGCAGCGGCCCTTCGCCGCCTGGTTCGGCAACACCCTGGTGATCGGGTTGACCACGGCCGCAGCCTCGGTCTTCCTCGGGGCGCTGGCCGCCTACAGCTTCTCGCGCATGCGCTTCACCGGACGGCGCTTCGGCCTGATGAGCCTGCTGGTGGTCCAGATCTTCCCGCAGCTGCTGGCCGTCGTGGCCATTTTCATCCTGCTGACCTCGCTGGGCGAGGTCTACCCCATGCTGGGCATCGACAACCAGGTCGCGTTGATCATGGTGTACCTGGGCGGCGCGCTGGGCGTGAATACCTACCTGATGTACGGGTTCTTCAACACCGTCCCGGTGGAGATCGACGAGGCGGCTAAGATCGACGGGGCCGGGCATGCACGGATCTTCTTCACCATGATCCTGCGTCTGGTGGCACCGATCCTGGCGGTGGTGGGACTGCTGTCCTTCATCGCGAGCACCTCGGACTTCGTGATCGCCTCGGTGGTGCTGGTCTCGCCGGAGAACCAGACGCTGGCCGTGGGGCTGTATTCCTACGTTTCGGAGGAATTCAGCTCCAACTGGTCAGTCTTTGCCGCCGGTGCGGTGCTGGCCGCGCTGCCGGTGATGGCGCTGTTCCTCTTCCTGCAGAAATACATCGTCGGCGGCCTGACCGCCGGTGCGGGGAAGTAGCAGGCCCCGGCAAAGCGGCCGGCGGGCCGCGGCCCCGGCCCGGACCGCAGCGGTACGTCGCGGATAAAAAGCTATCGGGATGCACCTGCAAAAGCAGGGCCCGGCCCCGGAAGGCGCAAAAAAGGACCTGCGGAACGCACTGTGTGCGTTCCGCAGGTCCTGCTGGCTGCCCAGGAGTTGCCCCGGCGTGGGGGTATCTAGAGCTGGTTGCCCAGCTTGAAGCCCTTGGAGGCTTCGCCCACGTAGGTGCCCTCGTCATCCCCGGCACGGGTGTAGGAGAACCCGTCGGCGCCGATGGTGACCTCCAGTTCGGAGTCATCGGTGCGCTCAACGATTTCCTGCACGTTGCCGTCCAGGTCCAGGACCTTGGAGGCCTCGGTGTACCAGGACGGGACGACCGGGTTGCCCCACCAGTCACGGCGCTGGTTGTCGTGCACGTTCCAGGTGATGGTCGGGTTGTCCGGGTCCCCGGTGTAGTAGTCCTGGGTGTAGATCTCGATGCGGTGGTCATCCGGATCCAGGATGTACAGGTAGAACGCGTTGGACACGCCGTGGCGGCCCGGGCCGCGCTCGATGCGGTCCGAGATGCGCAGGGCACCCATCTTGTCGCAGATCTGGATGATGTTGTGCTTCTCGTGGGTGGAGAAGGCCACGTGGTGCAGGCGCGGGCCGTTGCCGCCGGTCAGGGCGGTGTCGTGCACGGTGCCCTTGCGGTGCATCCAGGCGGCGTAGGTGGTGCCCTCGTCATCCTGGATGTCCTCGGTGACGTGGAAGCCCAGGTCCTCCAGGTACTTGCGTCCGCGCGGCACGTCCGGGGTCACCTGGTTGAAGTGGTCCAGGCGCACCAGCTCACCGGCCGAGTACAGGTCGTAGCGCATGTGCAGGCGCTCGACGTGGGTGGTCTCGAAGAAGAACTCGTACGGGAAGCCCAGCGGGTCCTCCACGCGCACCGCGTCCCCGATGCCCTTGACGAAGCCGTCCTTGCGCCGCTCGGTGCGGCAGCCCAGCTCCTTGTAGTAGGCCTCGGCCGCGTCCACGTCCTCGTTCGAGCGCACGCGGAAGGCCATGGCCTTCAGCGCGGCGACCGGGCCCTGGGTGAGCACCAGGTTGTGGTGGATGAACTCCTCGAAGGACCGCAGGTAGACCTGGTTCTCGTCCTCGTAGCTCACGTGCAGGCCCAACACGTCCACGTAGAACTCGCGGGACTTGGCCAGGTCGGTGACGACCAGTTCGGCGTACGCGCAGCGCAGGATGTCCGGGGCCGGGACCGAGGGCTTGGGGATCTCGTTGCTCATGTTCTTGCTCCTTTGCAAATAATTCTTGGGGTACTAGCCGTCGATCTTGGCTGCGTCGGCGGCACCGAACTTCGGGGTGTGCACCTCGCCCAGGGTGATGTGCACGGCCTGCTGGTCGGTGTAGAAGTCGATCGAGCGGTAGCCGCCCTCGTGGCCCAGACCCGAGGCCTTCACGCCGCCGAACGGCGAACGCAGGTCACGCACGTTGTGGGAGTTCAGCCACACCATGCCAGCCTCGATGTTCTGGGCGAAGTTGTGGGCCCGCTGCAGGTCGTTGGTCCACAGGTAGGCGGCCAGGCCGTACTTGGTGTTGTTGGCCAGCTGCAGGGCTTCTTCCTCGGTGTCGAACGGGGTGATCGCCACGACCGGGCCGAAGATTTCCTCCTGGAAGATCCGGGCGTCAGGCTTCACGTCCACGAACACGGTCGGGGCGACGTAGGAGCCGTTCTCCTGGCCCTCGGGCAGGTTCTCCGGGCGTCCGCCACCGGCGACCAGGCGGCCCTCGGACTTGCCGATTTCCACGTAGCTCATGACCTTGTCGTAGTGCTCGGGGTGCACCAGCGCGCCGACCTGGGTGTCCGGGTCGTGCGGGTCGCCGACCTTGATGTTCTTGGCGCGCTCGGCGTAGGCCTGGATGAACTTCTCGTAGATGCCGCGCTGGACCAGGATGCGCGACCCGGCGGTGCAGCGCTCACCGTTCAGCGAGAACACGCCGAACAGGGTGGAGTCGATGGCCGCATCGAAGTCGGCGTCCTCGAACACGATGGCCGGGGACTTGCCGCCCAGCTCCATGCTCATGCCCTTCAGGTTCTCCGCGCAGTTGCGGAAGATCAGCTGGCCGGTGGAGGATTCGCCGGTGAAGGAGATCAGCGGCACGTCCGGGTGCTTGACCAGCGCGTCGCCGGCTTCCTCACCGATGCCGTTGACCAGGTTGAATACGCCCTTGGGCAGCCCGGCGTCCTCAAAGATCTTGGCCCACAGGGAGGCCGAGAGCGGGGTGAACTCCGCCGGCTTGAGCACCACGGTGCAGCCCGAGGCGATCGAGGGGGCCAGCTTCCAGGATTCGAGCATGAACGGGGTGTTCCACGGGGTGATCAGCCCGGCCACGCCGATCGGCTTGCGGTTCACGTAGTTCAGCTGGGAGCCGGGGACCTTCAGCGCGGTGTCGTGCTGGGCCACGATCAGGTCGGCGAAGAAGCGGAAGTTCTCCGCGGCGCGGCGGGCCTGGCCGCGGGCCTGGGTGATCGGCAGGCCGGTGTCGAAGGTCTCCATCTCGGCCAGGCGGTCCTCCTGGGCCACCACGGCGTCGGCGATCTTGTACAGCACGTTGGCGCGCTCGCGCGGCTTCATGCGCGGCCACGGGCCGTTCTTGAAGGCCTCGGTGGCGGCGGCGACGGCGGCGTCGATGTCCTCCTTCTGCCCTGCGGCGGCGTTCACGTACGGCTTGTTGGTCACCGGGTCCAGCACCTCGAAGGTCTTGCCGCCGATGGAATCGACGAACTCACCGTTGATGTAGTGCTGGATCTTGCTGGGCAGGTTCTCCGGAACGAAGTGCTTGCTCATGGCTGTGTCCTTTCGCGTTGCGTTGCAAAGACGGTCAAAAAACTTGTGGTCGAAAATCTTGGGTGCTGCTGGTTTGCCTAGATGGGGGAGGGCTCCATGCCCGCCGCCTTGAGGTAGGCGTTCAGCGTGTTGGTGCGGTGCCGCCGGGCGGCCTGCTCGATCTGCTCGGCGGACGCCCCGTCCTCCAGCAGGTCCAGCAGGTGCTCGTGCTCCTGGACCGACTGCAAAGCCCGGTGCGGGATGTGCGAGAAGGAGGAGGAGCGCATCGCCGCCAGACGCCGCCACCCGCGCTGGACCAGGTCCAGGATGTGCGGGTTCGGGCACTGGCAGTACAGCAGCTTGTGGAATTCGGTATTCAGTTGGGTGAAGGCCACCGGGTCGAAGCTGTCCAGGCACTCGCGCATCTTCTGGTTCACCTCACGCGCCGCCTGGCGCAGGGACTGATCCATCAGCGGTGCGGCCAGCGCGGTGGCGGCCGGTTCGATCACCGACAGGGTCTGCATGGTGTGCAGGTAGAGGGTGGAATCGATTTGCGCCACCGTGGCCCCCACGTTGCGGGTGAAGTTCACCAGCCCCTCGGCCTCCAGCCGCCGGATCGCCTCGCGCACCGGAACCACCGAGCAGCCCAGCTCCTCGGCGATGGTTCCCAGCACCAGGCGGTATCCGGGGGAGTAGGCCCCGTTGTTGATCCGCTCGGAGATGGTGGCGTAGGCCGCTTCGGACTTCGAGGGGGTCATGGCTAGAGTTCCCAGCTGTCCAGGTCCGGGCTGCCGGCCTGCTGCCAGGCCTGGTACTTGGCCTTCCAGTCCGCGTTCATCGGGAACAGCCCGTCGATGACGTGCCCGCGCTGGACCATGGCGAAGATGAACTCATCGGACTTCTCGGTGGCCAGTGCCGTGTCGGCGACCTCGGCGACCAGGTGCGGCGGGATGACCACGATGCCATCCGAATCGGCCACGATCACATCCCCGGGCTGCACGGTAACCCCACCGCAGGCCACGGTGATGTCCTTGTCCCAGGCCACGTGGCGCCGGCCCAGCACGGCCGGGTGGGCGCCGTTGTAGAACACCGGGATGTCCAATCCGGTTACCGCGTCCAGATCGCGCACGCCGCCGTCGGTGATGATTCCGGCCGCGCCCAGGGTCTGGCTGCGCAGGGCCAGGATGTCGCCCAGGGTGGCGGCCCCGGTTTCCCCGCGCGCCTCCATGATCAGCACCTCGCCGTCGCCCAGCGAATCGATGGACTGCTTCTGGGTGTTGTAGCCGGCCCCGTGCTTCTTGAACAGATCCTCGCGGTTGGGCACGTAGCGCAGCGTGCGGGCGGTGCCGATGACCCGCTGCATGCCCTTGGTGGCGCCGGGCACCTGGATGTTCACGTTGTTCAGCCCCAGCTTGCGCAGGGTGGCGGACAGGGTGGCGGTGGCCACGGCCTCCAGCTTGGCGCGCACCTCATCGGTGAGCACGTCCTTGCCGGTGATGATCGGCTCCAGTCCGGCGGCGGCGCGGTCCCCGTAGGCGTCTTCCTTGTCCTTCTCGGTGACCTTGGGCTGGTTGCCAAAGGCGGCGAAGGCGTCAGTGCCCTCCACGGCAGTGGTCTTCAGCTTGCCGGTGCTGGCCCCGGAGACCAGGTCGGTGACCTCAACCTCGACGACATCGCCGGGGAAGAAGACGGTGGAGCCGGCCGGGGTGCCGGTGAGGATGACGTCCCCAGGCAGCAGGGTCATCTGCTGGGAGAGGTCGGCAACGATCTGGGCGAAGGAGAAGAGCAGCTCGGAGGTGTCGGCATCCTGGGCGAGTTCACCGTTGACCCAGGTCTGCACGCGCAGCTTGGCCGGATCAACGCTTGCCGCCTCTAAAGCGTTCGGGCCCAACGGGGTGTAGCCGTCGCCGGACTTGGAGCGGATGTTCGAGCCCTTGTCGGCGTACTTCATGTCGTGCACGCCCAGGTCGTTGGCGGCGGTGACCTGACCAACGTGGCCCCAGGCGTCCTCGACGGAAACGCGGCGGGCGGCCTTGCCGATGATCAGGGCGATCTCACCCTCGAAGGCCAGCAGCTCGGTGCCGGCCGGGCGCTCGACGGTCGAGCCGGAAACTGCCAACGAGGAGGAGGCCTTCATGAAGTAGCTGGGGTACTTCGGGGTGCGTCCGCGCTGGGCGGCCCGCGAAGCGTAGGACAGGTGCACGGCCAGCACCTTCCCTGCCTGCGCGAAGGTCGACTCGTTGACCGAAACCGAGGTGCTCATTGATTCTCCCACTTCTTCGTACATCAAATCGTATACGATCAGTGTGCGCTGAATCTCTGAGGGTGTCAAGCTCTCCAAGCTTTCAGGCGATGACGGTATTAGCTATCAACGAGTGTGGCGCATTCCAAACGGAACCGCAGCGCGTAAATAGCGCGACGGTCAATGAATGATGTCGGGTTAGGCTCGCTTAGAATGTGAGTGAACGTCACTTTCATCCTTCGCATCTCGAAAGTAGAACAATGTCATCATCCATTCCACCCAACTTACCCGCGCCCAAATTTGGCAGGATCCCGAAGGAGAAGAAAGGGGGGCTATGGCTCGTACTCACCATCTCCGGATTGGTATCTGTTGTCGTGGGAATCAGCATCGGCGCTACGCCGGTTGGTAATTTATGTGGCAGTGTTTTTGATCAAGACAGTTTTGCGGCGAAGGTGTACGACACTCTTGGCGGTTCGCCGGGCGGTGCAGCGCGTGAATGTCTAGAAAAAATTTCGGCAGCTGCCGTACCGACCTGGATATTCATCGTTCTCGGTATCTTGCTCACGGTTACTGGCGTCATTATTCGAAATCAGCCCAAACGGGTTCCTGTCACCATTGCCGCTCCTCGCGAGGAGAAGTCGATCACTCAGAAACTCGAAGAACTGGCAAGTCTCCGCGATAGGGGCATGATTAGCGAAGCCGAGTTCGAAGAGAAGCGGAGGAGCTTTCTTGAGAGGATGTAGTGCGACTAAACAGCTGGGCGATCCTGCTGTGTGCATCAAAATGCTGTAGGTCTTCGCTCCCAGTAGTTGTTGATATCACTCGCCAACGGTTCGTGCCCTCTACCGAAACATACTGGTGCTCCTGAAAGTCTCGCGCCGGCTACATGCCGGTAGCGAGACTTTTTCGCATTCTCAATCTAATCGCGGCAGCTGCACCTGGGGGCAGGAGGGCGACATGCCGAGATTGGGCATTGCGAGAGCGCCCACTTCTGAGCTCGGTTGGCGTCTTCAAAGACGGTGTATTGACTCTTGCCGCTGGCGGATGACGTTGCCGAGTTTCGGCGTAACTTCAGTTCTGCTGTACGCCAGGACCGCTTGATGTAGTGGCATCGCGCAGGGAGAGCGTATCGGCTCGATACTTGTAGCCCTCAGGGCGGCTAGCTCGTAGGCGACCTTGGTAAGTCGCCGGGTCACTCGCAGCGAGAAACTGCGCAAACGCAAGTATTACATGCGATGACATGGATTATGACAGGCTCGTTTCCCGACTATTCTGGGAAAGTCCTGCTAGGAAACGTGGCTGCGAGACGTATGTTCGTTCAGGCGCGCTTTCCCAAGAGGGGGTAAGTAAAGCGAATTTGCAGAACCCACATTCCCATATTGACTAGCTTGACGCGCAGGATAAGCGTACGGCGGAACAGTTATTGAGCGATCGGTCTGCTGCAACCGCTGCAGCTCGGAGCGTCCTTGCACTAAGAAAACACGCGGTGAAACAGCGTTTTTCCTGAGACTTCGGATTTTGGAAACTTGGGGGTTCCCCTATCATTATGAGTATTGGTCGGGCGAAGTTCACCGCAACCGGATATGCCTACTAGGCCCATGGGGATGGGGTACCGAGTTGGCAGACGCATTGGGGAATGCCTTCCGGGCGCGTTATGCGAGACTTCGCCCGACCCAAGCTTTTAAGCCGTCGTCCGCTCACAGGGCGTAGGCACAAAACAGGCTGGCTGTAGTTTTCAGGAACTACAGCCAGCCTGTTTTTCGTCCGACCGAACTCATTGGAATTCGGAAGCTGGAGGACTATGCGTCGAGGAACTTCAGTGCCGCGGTCTTGAACTCGCGACTGGTTACTGCGCTGGCGTGATTCCGCCCGGCCAGCCATACGACTTCGGTGTCCGCTCCGGCTTCACGAAGCAGGCGCCGAAGGTACGGCATGGTGGTGGCCAGGTCGTCCTGGTCCCCGGCGACGAGCAGGGTTGGCGTGGTCGGCACCGCTTCGGCCGGATCGTAGGGTTCGGTCTTGATGCCTTCGATCAGCTTGAACAGCGCACTGAAATCGCTGGCTTTCTCGTTGATCGCAATCGACATCACCTTTGCCGTGTATTCATCGGCGATCGACTCACCGGTGGCCACGAAATTGCGCGCCTCATTCAAGGCGAAGGCGGCCAGCGGGTCCAGACTGCCGGGGCCGCCGATGATCAGGCGGCGGACGAGCTCGGGATGCTTGGCGGCCAGCTCCCAGCCCAGGCGCGCGCCTAGTGAGTAGCCCAATACGTCAACCGGGCCACCCAGGGATTCGACCACCTTGGCCAGGGCAAGGTGGATGCGGCTCGGGGCCCAGCTGCCGTCGTTGCGGTTCGGGTCCTCTCCGTGGCCGGGCAGATCCACCAGCGCCACATTGCGCCCATTTTCGGTGAAGTGCCGAACCCATCCGGACCGTTCCCAGTTTAGGTCTGCGGAGGAGGCGAAGCCGTGGATCAGCAGCACGGTTGGTGCACTGGCCTCGGTGTTCGCGGGGATAACTCGAAGATTAAGATCCAAGGTCATGCTCAAAACTATATGTCACTGCGGTCACAAAGCGTTCTTAGGGTGGAAGGCCTGGGGAGTTAATGTCAGAATGACTCTAACCAAATTCCAATCGGCCGGTCATGAGCCTAAACAAGCAGCCGGCAAAACAGGAGGCCTTGATGAGCATCCCGCTGGGATCAGCCAACGTGGCAGAACGGCGCAACATGCCACCGGCGTTGGCCGTTTCCACGGTGATCTTCGGTATCCGGCCCACCGACGGCGGCCGAGCACAATTGTGGTTGCCGCTGGTGCGCCGCGTTCGCCAACCCCACGCCGGACAGTGGGCGCTGCCCGGTGGCCCCGTGGGACCCCGCGAGTCCCTTGGCACCGCCGCCAGCCGCACCCTGGCTAGCACCACAGGGCTGCGGCCGAGCTACCTGGAACAGCTCTACACCTTCGGTGACCCGGATCGTTCACCCACCCAGCGATTGGTGACCATCGCGTATTTCGCGCTGGTCACCGAGGCCCAGGTGGGTGCCACTGTGGAGGACGAGAACGTGGCGTGGTTCGCGGTGGACGATCCCGTCCTGGAGAACCTGGCCTTCGATCACCGGCAGATCATCGACTACGCGCTGTGGCGGCTGCGCAACAAGGTCGAGTACGGGCAAATCGCCCACCGGCTGCTCGGCGAGCGCTTCACCCTGGCCCAGTTGCGGGCGGTGTACGAGGCCATGCTGGGCAAGGAACTGGATCCAGCCAACTTCCGCCGCCAACTCAAAGCCACCCAGAGCATTGTGGCCACCGACGAATACCTCGCCGGCGGCCAGCACCGACCACCCCGGCTCTACCGCTACGCGGGCAGCGGCCATGACCCATTGGAAGTAGATACCAACCATGAGTAGCCCTACCCTCTCCTCGACCATCACCCGGCTGACCCTCAACGCTCCGGGCTCCACCTGCTCATCCGAGCTCTCGGCCAACCCCTGGGACACCCCATCCGGTTACGGCCCCGGTGCCTCCCAGGAGGACCAGGCCCCGGCGAACTACCCTCGGCAGCAGAAGTTGCCCCAGCAGTACCTCAGCGCCAGCGATGAGGAACTTGATGCCCGCATCCGCGCGGCGAAGGAGACCCTGGGCGATGACGTGGTGCTGCTGGGGCACTTCTACCAGCGTGACGAGGTGGTCAAGTACGCCGACTTCGTGGGGGATTCCTTCCAGCTGGCCAATGCGGCACTGACCCGTGACGAGGCCAAGTACATTGTTTTTTGTGGTGTGCATTTCATGGCCGAAACCGCCGATGTGCTCTCCCGGGATGACCAGGCGGTGATCCTGCCGAACCTCTCGGCCGGATGCTCCATGGCGGACATGGCCGATGCCCCCAGCGTCCAGCAGTGCTGGGATGAGCTGATGGAGTTGTACCGGGACGAGGAGGATGACGGGCGCGCCGCGGTGATCCCGGTGACCTACATGAACTCCTCCGCGGCGTTGAAGGCGTTCGTGGGCCGCAACGGGGGATTGGTGTGCACCTCCTCGAACGCGAAGACCGTGCTGGAGTGGGCGTTCGAGCGCGGCCGGCGGGTGCTGTTCTTCCCGGACCAGCACCTGGGCCGCAATACGGCCAAGGCGATGGGAATCCCCCTGGAGCAGATGCCGCTGTGGACCCCACGCCGGGAACTGGGCGGCAACGATGCCGACACCCTGAACGCCGCCAAGGTGATCTTGTGGCACGGCTTCTGCTCCGTGCACAAACGCTTCACCACCGCGCAGATTGACAAGGCGCGGGCCGAGCACGAGAACCTGCGGGTCATTGTGCACCCCGAATGCCCCATGGAGGTGGTGGATGCGGCGGATGAATCGGGTTCCACCGACTACATCTTCAAGGCCGTCGCCGGGGCCACCGAACCGACCACCTTCGCCATCGGCACGGAGATCAACATGGTCAACCGGCTGGCCGAGCAGTACCCGCAGCACACGATCTTCTGCCTGGATCCGGTGATCTGCCCCTGCTCCACCATGTACCGCATCCACCCCGGCTACCTGGCCTGGGTGCTGGAGGAACTGGTGGCCGGGCGCATTGTGAACCGCATTGAGGTGCCGCAGGCCGAGCAGGCCGACGCCAAGACCGCCCTGGAGCGGATGCTGGCTGCCCGGCCATGACCCGGATCATCATTGTCGGCTCCGGGGCCGCCGGGCTGCTGGCCGCCTTGAGCGCGGTAGGCCGCGGCGTGCACCCGGTGCTGCTGACCAAGGACGGGCTGGGCACCGGCAACACCGAATGGGCCCAGGGCGGCATCAGCGCCCTGACCTCCCAGGGACAAGTGGCCGGGGACACCGTGGCCAGCCACGTCGCCGATACCCTGGCCGCGGGGAACGGGCACGGCTCGGTCCAGGCCGTGCAGACCCTGTGCGCCGCGGCACCGGAAATCATTGACCAGCTCGAACAGCACGGAGTGGCCTTTGACCGCAGTGGGGACGGCGCCTACCAGCTGGGGCTGGAAGCCGCGCACAGCGCCCACCGGATCCTGCACATCAACGGGGACGCCACCGGCCAGGGGCTGACCCGCGCACTGGTCGCCGCCTGCCGCAGAGCAGAGCAGGCCGGAAACCTCAGCGTAATCGAGCACGCGCTGGTCACCGCCCTTGAACGCCGGCAGGATTCCGGGCACGCCGTGCGCTATCTGCGACACGGCAGCGAGCACACGCTGGCCGGGGACCGGGTGCTGCTGACCACCGGCGGCATTGGCGGGCTCTACCGGCACACCACCAACCCGGTGGGCGCGACCGGGGACGGCATCGCGCTCGCCGCCCGGGCCGGGGCAATAATCAGCGACATGGAATTCGTGCAGTTCCACCCCACCATGGTGGACACCGAAGCCCACCCGGGCGCGGGGATGATCAGCGAGGCGGTCCGCGGGGAAGGCGCCGTGCTGGTCACCGGCACCGGCGAGCGCTTCATGCCCGGGATTGATCCACGGGCCGAACTGGCGCCACGCGATGTGATTGCCCGGGCTATCCACGCGCAGAACATGGCCGGGCACCCGGTCTACCTGGACGCCCGGGCAGTGGAGCAGAACCAGGGCCGAGGTTTCCTTTCCCGTCGGTTCCCCTCCATTACCCGACGCCTACAGGCCTGTGGGCTGAACCTGGCACACGACCTGATCCCGGTGCGTCCGGCCCAGCACTATCTCATGGGAGGGATCTTCACCGACCTGGACGGACGCACCACCGTGCCCGGGCTCTATGCGGCCGGCGAGTGCGCGAACACCGCTGTGCATGGGGCCAATCGGCTGGCGAGCAACTCCCTGCTCGAAGCCCTGGTTTTCGCCCGCCGTGCCGTGAACGCCATGCTCACTGACCCGCCGCTGGCCCGGGCGGAGACGGCGGCGCTCGCCGTCCATCCACTGCCCGAAACCGAACCAGGCCAGGGAATGAGCCTTGGGCAGCTGCGCCAGCTGGCCACAGACCAGCTGGCAGTGCACCGCGACGGCCCTGGCCTGCGGGAAGCCATCACCGGGCTGCGGCAGGCCCAACCGGTGGCCGCAAGCCCCCGCGCCCGTCACGAGCTGGAGAACCTGCTGCTCATTGCCCGCCTGACCGCCCATGCCGCCCAGGAACGCACCCACAGCCTGGGGGCGCACTACCGGACCGATCACCCCGAGCCGCACCCGGCAGCACGCACCTGCTGGCAGCTTCCGCTCAGCGAACAGACCACCACCAACACCTTCGAGGAAATCTACGCCTGATGAGTTCCATCCACCCCGTCCCGCGCTCCGTCATTGATGCCATTGTGTCGCTCGCCCTGCTGGAGGATTGCCCCCGCGGGGACATCACCGCCACCACCGTATTGGACCCGGCCGTCACCGCCCGCGCCGCCGTGGTGGCCCGACAGCCCGGCGTGCTTTCCGGCACCGGCGTGTTCGAACGGGTCATGCAGCAGGTGGATCAGGACATCCAGATCACGGCCCACCTCGCTGACGGGCAGCGTTTCGAGGCGGGGGACGAGCTGATCACCGTGAACGGGCCGGCCGCCAGCATCCTCACCGCCGAACGGGTGGGGCTGAACCTGCTGCAGCGGATGAGCGCCATTGCCACCGCCACCGCCGGACTGGTGGGGAAGGTGGCGCACACCAAGGCGCGCATCGCCGACACCCGCAAGACCACTCCCGGCCTGCGGGCCCTGGAACGCTATGCGGTGCGCTGTGGCGGGGGAGTGAACCACCGGGACAACCTTTCCGAGGCGTTCATGGCCAAGGACAATCACCTGGCCCTGCTGGGGGACGGCAAGCAGCTGACCAGTGCGCTGCGCCAGGTGCGTTCCCGGCTCGGGCACACCACCGCCATGGAGGTGGAAGTCGATGACATCAGCCAGATCCCCGCGGTGTTGGCCGCTGGGGTGGATGTGATCATGCTGGACAACTTTGCCCCGGCGGACATCCCGGCCGCCCTGGAACTCATTGACGGCCAGGCCATCGTCGAGGCCAGCGGGAACGTCAACGCCGCCACGGTCGCCGAGATCGCCGAAACCGGGGTGGACATCATTTCCTCCGGCGCCATCACCCATTCGGTGGCGGCCATCGATCTGGGATTGGATATGGTGATCGGATGATCTACATGGATGCCGCGGCGACCGCGCCCGCCCACCAGCAGGTGCTGGACACCATCAGTCCCTTGCTGACCCATGACTTTGGCAACCCGTCCTCCCGTCATGAGCTGGGGCGCAACGCCGAACGGGCGGTCAGCTGGGCCCGCAACACCGTGGCGAATGAGCTGGGGGTGGGGGAGCATGAAATCTACTTCACCTCCGGAGGCACCGAGGCCGACAACCTCGCCGTCATCGGTGCGGCCCTGGCGGCCCCACGGGAACGGAAGATTATCACCAGCGCCATCGAGCATCCCGCGGTGCAGGACGCGGCCGCGTTCCTGGCCGAACACCACGGTTTCACCCATGAGCTGATCCCCGTGGACCACGAGGGCGTAGTGGACCTGGCGGCCGCCGAGCGGCTGATCGATGCGAAGACCGCGGTGGTCTCGGTCATGGCCGTGAACAACGAGGTCGGCACCATCCAGCCCATTGCGCAGCTCGGACGCCTGGCTCGCGCCGCCGGCGCGTTCATGCACACCGACGCGGTGCAGGCCGCCGGATGGCTGGATTTGAGTGACTTGACCCCGCACGTGGATGCGCTGAGCATCTCCGGTCACAAGATTGGGGCGCTGAAGGGCACCGGGGTGCTCTACTATGCTGCCAACCACCCGATCGTGCCGCTGCTGCACGGCGGCGGCCAGCAGCGCGGGGTGCGTTCGGGGACTGAAAACCCGGCCGGCGCCGCCGGGATCGCCCGGGCCCTGCAAATCGTGCGCGAACAACGCGAAGCCGGGGCAGGGGAAGGCTACGGCCCCTACCTGATTGAACGGATCACCGGCCAACTCAACGAGCAGTTCCCGGGATCGGTGGCGCTTACCGGGCACCCGACCCAGCGCATCGGCGGGATCGTGTCCCTGGTCTTCCCGCGCACCGCCGGGGAGACCGTGCTGATTGAGCTGGAACGCCACGGGGTGCTGTGCTCCTCCGGCTCGGCCTGTGCCGCCGGCTCCACCGATCCCTCCCCGGTGCTCAGCGCCATGGGGTACGAGCCGGAACTGGCGCATACCGCCCTCCGGCTCTCCTTTACCCGTGGAATGAAGGAAAACGAGATCAGCCAGGTGGCTTCGGCCGTGATCAGCGTGATGCGCGGGCTGCTCGGCGAACGCCAGCCACCATCCGCAAAGCTGGCCGATCGGCCGAGGCGTTAACCAGGCAAGGGGTGGGACGAATCGACTTCGTCCCACCCCTTGCCTGCTGTTTTGCTTGAGGTACCCCGGCTGCCCGCTCTCACCGGGACGGCAACCGGTCAGCGCAGGTACTTGCCCGAAATCCATCCGGTCTTGGAGGAGTACTTCACCTGGTACCAGCCCTTGGAGGTCTTGCCGGTCAGGCTGACCTTCTTGCCCTTCGGGATGGTCAGCAGGATCTTGTTGCCCGTGCCCGCCTTGGTGCGCAGGTTCAGGTTCGCCGTGGTCTTCTTGGTCTTTGCCGAGCTCTTCGGCTTTGACGGGGAAGTCTGGGTCTTGAGCTTGCTGCCGGAGAAGCTGCCCAGGTAGGTGCCCGAAACCCAGCCGGTCTTGGAGGCGTACTTCACCTGGTACCAGCCCTTGGAGGTCTTGCCGGTCAGGCTGACCTTCTTGCCCTTCGGAATGGTCAGCAGGACCTTGTGCTTGGTGCCGACCCCGCTGCGCAGGTTCAGGTTCGCCTCCGTCTTGGCGCTCGAGGCGCTCTTGGGAGCCTGGGTCTTGGGCTTCTCCGCCTTCGGCTTGGCCTTGGCCACCCCGTAGTAGTGCTCCAGGGTCTTGGCCCCGGACTGGGTGTAGCTCTTGGCCAGGGACGCGCCCACATAGCGGAAGTGCCATGGTTCGTAGGCGTATCCGGTCACCGACTCGTAGCCCTTGGGGTAGCGCAGAATGAAGCCGTACTTGTGGGCGTTCTTGGCCATCCAGCGCCCCACCTTGGTGGATTCGAAGCAGGCCTGCAGGCCGCACTGGTGGTTGGTGTTGCCCACGTCCACGGCCAGGCCGGTCTGGTGTTCACTGGTGCCGGGCTTCGCGGAGATCCGCTGGGCATACTTTGACCCGTACTGCTGGGTGTATTGCCGGAACAGCTGGGCCTGCCGGTCATAGGAGCGGTAGCCGCTGACCAGGGCAATGTTCACGCCCGACTTCTTCGCCGCCGTCTTCATCTTCAAATAGGCGTCAGCCGCCTCGGGCCGCAGCCGGATGGAGGTGCCCTTTACCGTCTTGGTCTTGGGGACATAGCGGGCCGGTGAGAGCGGATAGCTTTTGCTGACAAAGACATCAATGCGGCCGGCACCGCGCTGCAGCTTCCGGGCCGTCGGGACGAACGAGGCCACGTCGGTGCTCGGGACGGCCGCGGTGGTGATGCCCTGGGAGTGCACCTGGGCCGGGGCGGCCGGTTCGAAGGCGGTGGCCGGGGCCAGCGAGGTCGCCACCAACGAGGCGGTGAACACGGTCGCCAGCGCCAGGCGGGTCGTGCGTTTCTTGGTCATGGGTTTTTCCTCACGAGTGATGAATGAGCTTCCCTTATTCCAGCATCAAGAACCCGCCCGGGCATGGTTCTTCTAGCAAATGGCGCAAAGTTTCGCAGATAAGTTTGCCCCGGCAAATGGGGATAAACCCTTTGTTCCCCTCTCGTTCAACACTGCGAAACATTCGCTCTGGGCATGAGTTTCCGGCATCGGGAGGTGACCAGTAGTTTTGCGTTTCGCTCCGGGTCTGTAGGGCTTCATCCCGGTGGAGCGCCCAGCTGAGTTTGGTAGGTTAGCGACCATGCAAGTTCGGCAGGAAACCTTCGACGACAGGGCAGGGGTCTACGCAGTGGCCCATGCGGCATTCGCCAACTCCGACCCCTCGATTGAGCCGGCGGAGGTCGGCCTGCTGCAAGAGCTCTTCGACTGTCCCGCCTACGATCCGGTCTTCTCGATCGTGGCCCTGGATGAGACCGCCGTCATTGGGCACGTGATCGCCAGCTGGGGGAGCGTGGACGGGCAATACCCGCTGCTGGGGCTCGGGCCGCTGGCGGTCGCCCCCGAATACCAGCACCGCGGGGTGGGCTCGATCCTGATGCAGGACATCCACGACCGTGCGCAGCAGCGCAACCTGGCAGGAATCGTGCTGCTCGGCCACGTGGACTACTACCGGCGTTTCGGCTACGAACCGGCTTCCGATCACGGAATCATCCCCTCCGATGCCGCCTGGGGCGAGAACTTCATGGTGAAGGTGCTCGACCCCCACCGTCTGCCCGCAGGCAACTACCGCTACGCCGCCCCCTTCGGCTGTTAGGACAGTTGCCCACCTCACTGCTCTACGGGGGTTCCGCCGCCTGTCAAGGGCGTAAATTTGCTAATCTATTGGGATCATGTCGAACCACTTGTTGCCCGTGAAGATTGACCGGGGCCAGGGCATGCCCGTGGTCCTGCTGCACGGCTTGGGGAACAACCACCACAGTTGGCATTTCGTCCTCGATGACGTGGATTACTCCCGGGTGCGGATCATTGCCGTGGACCTGCTTGGATTTGGGGATGCGCCGAAACCGGATGTTGAATACACCCTGCGGGACCACTCCTCGGCGGTCGCCGCGACCCTGAAGGACCTGGGGATTCAAAAGGCCGTCATTGCCGGCCACTCCATGGGCTGCAATATTGCCCTGGATCTGGCGGAGAAGGAGCCGGACATGGTTGAGCGCCTGGTGCTCTTCGGTGCACCGCTCTACCGGCGCAAGCCGCGCGGCGGCAAGCTGCGCAAGCTCTTCCGTGCCGAGGGCCTGTACTTCTCGCTGTTCGAACTGGTCTCCCGTTCCCCGGACGCGGTCCAAACCGGCGGAGGGCTGGCCGAGGAATACGTTCCGTTCATCAAGGGCATGGAAATCACCGAGGAAACCTGGCCGGCCTACCGCAAGAGCCTGCAAAATTCGATCATGCAATACGAGTCCTACCGGCAGGCCACCCGGCTGAAGCTGCCCATGCTGTTCGTCAACGGGGTGCTGGACTTCTTCATCATCCGCGGCAACACCACCCGGGCGTTCATGGCCAACCGCCGCTTTGTGCGCATCCGCCGCAGCCGCGGACCGCATGAACTGACCCCGACCCAGGGAAAGCTCGCCGCGCGGATCATCAACCGGATGGCCAACCAGGCCAAGATCGGGCAGCGGGCGATCGACTAACAGCACTGTCCTCCCCGCCTGGCACCCGCTGTCCTGCTCCTCCCGATGTGCCGGTGCGCCGGTGTCTCGGTGCGCAAACCCTTGTGCCGGTGCCACGGGTGCGGTAGACATCTACCATGGACGCACACCAGCTCCCGCGCGAGCTCTCCTTCACTGTTGCCGGGCACGTTGCCAAGCCGGTCGAGCAGGTCTACGAGGCGGTCGCGGATCCCGAGCAGCTTTCGCGCTACTTCACCACCGGCGGGGCCCGCGGGCGGCTGGAGGCCGGTGACACGGTCACCTGGGATTTCCACGACTTCCCCGGCGCCTTCCCGGTGCAGGTGCTGCAAGCCGAGGCCCCGCGGCGCATTGTGCTGCGGTGGGCAGGTGAGCACCTGGTGGCCGATGCCGGCATGAGCCGGGTGCAGTTCGACTTCGAGCCGGTTGATGAGGGCGCCCGCACCAAGGTGCAGATCAGTGAATCCGGCTGGCAGCCCAGCGAGGCGGGGATCCAACGGGCCTTTGACAACTGCGAGGGCTGGACCTCGATGCTGGCGGCATTAAAGGCCTGGGTGGAGCACGGCATCAATTTGCGTGAAGGATTCTACAAGTAACCTGAACGCCACCTGCGTCAACACCGCTCCGGTTCAGGATTGGCTGGGAGCTGGCCGGGTAATTGCCATGGCCTGTGTCACAGCGGCCCTTCACCTGCCTAGGGTGAGGCCATGCCAACACCTCAGGAAACAACGAAGGGGCAAGTCGCACTGGTCGCCGGTGCCTCACGGGGCCTGGGCCTGCTTGTGGCCCGGGAACTGGGACGGCGCGGCTACCGGGTAGTGATCTGTGCTCGCGAGGCGGAGGAACTGGACGCGGCCCGGGCAAAGCTGCATGCCGAAGGCCTCATGGTCGAATCCATGGTGTGCGATGTGGCGGACAACGGTGAGGTCACCAGCATGGTCTCGCGCATCGAAGCAACCCTGGGGCCCATCGAGGTGCTGGTCACCGTGGCCGGGGTCATCCAGGTCGGACCGCTGCAGTCCCTGGAGCGTGAACACTTCGAACAGGCCGTGAACATCATGCTGTGGGGCCCGGTCAACCTGGCTTTGGCCGTGGTGGATTCCATGCGCGAACGCGGACGCGGGCACATTGCCACCGTCTCCTCCATTGGCGGGATGATCAGCGTGCCGCACCTGCTGCCCTACGGCACCGCGAAGTTCGGCGCGGTCGGCTTCTCCCAGGGGCTGTGTGCGGAGATGTCCGGCACCGGGGTCAAGGTCACCACCGTGGTGCCCGGGCTGATGCGTACCGGCTCCCACCTGCGCGCCGAGTTCACCGGCAACCAGCCGGCCGAGTACGGCTGGTTCTCGGTCGGTGCCTCCTTCCCGCTGGTGTCCATTGACGCCGAGCGGGCCGCCCGCCAGATCGTGCGCCGGGTATTGGAGGGCAAGGCGCTGGTGGTGCTCACCCCGCTGGCCAAGCTGGCCATCCGGGTCCACGGCCTGGCCCCGGCCACCACCGCGAACCTGCTGGGAGTTCTCGGGCGGATGCTGCCCGGCGCGCCGGGCAGTGAACAGGGCACCGTGACCGGGCACGAGGCCCGCGACCGGCTGCCGGGCCCCGCCCAGAAGGTGCTCGATGCGATTACGGTGCTTGGCCGCCGGGCCGCCGGGCGCTTCAACGAGGTGGGCGAAAAGGACGGGGCCGCACCCATGCCGGGGGACGGGGGCGCTTAATATGGCACCTCTACAGCGCCAATGGCAGAACATCTCAGGTTTCCCAGTCAGCCCCAAGGCTGCGTCCATGCAGGCACTAGGCACTGGACACGGCGGCGGGAGCAGATGGGATATTCAAGGTACCGGGGGACACCAACAGAGAGGAAACCCAATCTGCAAACAGCATCACGAATGCCTTCAGCATTGAGCTTCCAAGTTTCGGCAGACCGGCACACACCCGCCGGCACTGACCCGAACGGCTCGTAGGACGTCACGCCCACCAGGGGCGCAGCACCCTTCGGACACCACACTTGGTTTCCGGACGGTTTCACAACACTGAACACCGACGCAAAGGAAAGAAACCATGATCAACAAGAACCAGATTGATGAACTGCTGAACACCGGCGGCACCGTGGTCGGCAGCGACGGCGAGAAGATCGGCAAGTTCGGACAGGTCTTCCTTGATGACCAGACCGGCGAACCGCAGTGGGTCACCGTGCGCACCGGATTGTTTGGAATGTCCGAAAGCTTCGTTCCGCTGGATGAAGCCAGCGTGCATGGGGACACCGTCACCGTGCCGTTCGACAAGCAGATCGTCAAGGATGCCCCGCGCATCGACGACGAGGACGGGCACCTGAGCCCGGCCGATGAGCAGGAGCTCTACCGCTACTACAACCGCTCCTACGACCGGCAGCAGAGCGTGGACCAGCGCACCGGCCACGATTCAGCGGGCCAGCTGCCCGCGGACCCGAACGACACCGCCCTGGCCGGGGGCGTGGGCAATGACCGGCTGGAGGATGACCGCCTGGCCGGCGACCGCCTGGGCGATGACCGCCTGGATGACCGGGTGGGCACCGACCGCACGGCCGACGCCGGGGTCGCGTTCGATGACCGCGACACCGCCGGCACCGTGGGCCGGGACCGGGACGCCGGTGAGGGCATGACCCGCTCGGAGGAGCAGCTGCGCGTGGGCACCGAGAACGTGGAAACCGGCCGGGCCCGGCTGCGCAAGTACGTGGTGACCGAGAACGTGACCACCACCGTTCCGGTCAGCCACGAAGAGGTGCGCGTGGAACGCGAACCGATCACCGACGCCGATGCCGCCGGCACCGTGCGCGGCGGCGAGCTGGGCGAGGAGGAGCAGGAAGTGACCCTGCACGCCGAACGCCCGGTCGTTGACAAGGAAGCGGTCCCGGTGGAGAAGGTCCGCCTGGACACCGAGACCGTCACCGACGAGGAAAAGGTCACCGAGCAGGTCCGCAAGGAGCGGATCGAGGCCGAGGGCGATGGGGAGACCATCGACCCGGAAACCGGTGAACGCACCCGTCGCACGGACCGCTAGGCAGTGCCGCCCGCGCCGCGGGCGGCACCATGGTCCGAATCCGAGAAGGAGGGGAACATGAGTACCAGTGCAGATAAGTCACCGCACGACGACCGTGACTCGGGGCTGACCCGCGGTGAGCGGCTGAATAACGAACGCGACCTGAACCGGGAGGCCGAGCTGAACCGCGAAGGCGAGCTGCGCCGGGACCGGAACCAGGGCCGGGACGCCGTCCCGGACGGGGAGGCCAGCGCCGAGCGCGCCCAGCACCGGGCGGACACGCCGTCCGACCGGGTGGCCGAACGGGACCGGGAAAGCGTCGTGGCACGGGAGAAGCACATCTACGGCGGGATGAAGATCGGCTCAGCGTTCTTCGGCTGGCTGACCGCCACCGGCATGGGCGTGGTGCTCACCGCCCTGGTGGCCGCCGCCGGCACCGCCGTGGGGCTGAGCACCGGGGTCAACCCGGATGAGGTCACCCAGAGCCTGAACCAGGACCCGCAGACGGTGGGCATGGTCGGCATCATCGTGCTGGGCGTCATCGTGCTCGTCGCCTACTATTGCGGCGGCTACGTCGCCGGGCGCATGGCACGGTTCGACGGCATGAAGCAGGGCCTGGCCGTGTGGCTGTGGGCCCTGGTGATCGCCATCGTGGTGGCGCTGCTGGGCTGGATTGGCGGCAGCCAGTTCAACGTCCTGGCCCAGGTCAACAGCTTCCCGCGGATCCCCGTGAACGAAGGGGACCTGACCACCGCCGGCATCATCGCCGCGGTCGTGGTCGCGGTGGTGGCCCTGGTTGGGGCGCTGCTGGGCGGCCTGGCCGGGATGCGCTTCCACCGCAAGGTCGACAAGGCCGGGCTGGATGTGGTCTAGCGGGCCGACTAGGTGCCGCCAGCCGGTGAGAAGAACTTCTTATCCGGGCTAGCGGTCAGGGAAAAGCCGAGGCAGGTACGTCGTGATGACGTACCTGCCTCGGCTTTCCTATGCCGTCGCGCGTCCTAGTCGATCCCGGCGCGCAGCTTCATGCTCAGGTGCTTGAGCTGGTCAAACTCCTCTTCGCTCAGCGCATGCCCCATCAGCTCGTGCAGGTGCTTGACGTGCTCGCGCCCAATGTCGCGCTGCACCTCCAGGCCCTTCTCGGTCAGGGACAGGATCATCGCCCGCTGATCGGTCGGATCCGGGCTGCGGGAGATCAGGCCGCGTTCCTCAAGCCGCACGATCATCCGGCTCAGCGACGGCTGGGAGATCAGCAGGAACTTGTTCAGGTCCACCAGCCGCGCCTTGCCTTCGGGACAATTGCGCAGATTGAACAACACGTCGTATTCACGCACCGAGAGCCGATTGAATTCGGGCATCGAGATCAGGTGGCGCATCACCGCCACCTGCGTGCGGAAGAGTGCCTCCCAGGCCTCGACCGTGTTCTTTAGCGGGGCCGGGGCGGTGCTGGCCTCACCGGCCACCATTTGCTCACTGTGTGTCACTGCACTCCTATGCTTGCAGCCCTGTGGCTGGCATCCTTACCCCTTGATCTTATCCCCGCTTAAGCGTCCTGTCCCTTGTCGGGGTGAGAATTCTTGGCTTCTTCCCTGGCCTTCTTGGCGGCCACCAGTCCGGCGTGGGTGGGAGCCGGGGTCAGGTCGGCCGGGGCGCGGGATTCCATTTCCTTGCGCAGCTCGGGCAGCACGTGCTCGCCGAACATGTCCAGCTGGTTCAGCACGGTCTTCAGCGGCAGCCCGGCATGGTCCACCAGGAACAGCTGGCGCTGGTAGTTGCCGAAGTACTCCTGGAAGGTCAGGGTCTTCTCCAGCACCTCCTGCGGGGAACCAACGGTCAGCGGGGTCTGGGAGGTGAAGTCCTCCAGGGACGGGCCGTGGCCGTAGACCGGGGCGTTGTCGAAGTAGGGGCGGAATTCCTTGACCGCCTGCTGGCTGGTCTTGCCCATGTAGAACTGGCCGCCCAGGCCCACGATCGCCTGATCCGCCCGGCCGTGACCGTAGTGCTCGTAGCGCTCCCGGTACAGGCCGATCAGCTGCTGGTAGTGCTCCTTGGGCCAGAAGATGTTGTTGGCGAAGAAGCCGTCGCCGTAGTAGGCGGCGATTTCGGCGATCTGCGGGGTGCGGATCGAGCCGTGCCACACGAACGGGGGCACATCATCCAGCGGACGCGGGGTGGAGGTGAAGTTCTGCAGCGGGGTGCGGTAGCGCCCCTCCCAGTTCACCACGTCCTCGTCCCACAGCCGGCGCAGCAGGTTGTAGTTCTCGATGGTCAGGTTCACCGAGTCCTGGATGTTCTTGCCGAACCACGGATAGACCGGGGCGGTGTTGCCGCGCCCGAGCACCAGGTCGGTGCGCCCGTTGGACAGGTGCTGGAGCATGGCGAAGTCCTCGGCGATCTTCACCGGATCATTGGTGGTGATCAGCGTGGTGCCGGTGGACAGGATGATCCGCTCGGTCTGCGCGGCAATGTAGGCCAGCGTGGTGGTGGGGGAGGAGGAGAAGAACGGACGGTTGTGGTGCTCACCGATGGAGAAGACATCCATCCCGATCTCTTCGACCTTCTTGGCGATGGCCACGATCGCGTCGATGCGTTCCTTCTCGGTGGGGATGGTGCCGTTGGTGGGGTCGCGGGTGATGTCACTGACGGTAAAGACACCGAACTGCATGGCGGGACTCCTTGTCCTGTTCGTGGTTCCGCTGGGCTTCAGCGACCAATCTATATGCGTATGAATGTAATAACAAGTTGATTCGTCAATTATTCCCATGATTCAGGCAGGTCTTAAGGCCAAAGATCACCTACGGCGAACCGTCCAGGGTTGCGGCTACCCTGAAAATTCTCAAAAAAGCTGGGCAGGGATGCAACAGCTCGTAGAGCCTGAAAGCTACCGCTTTCTCTTGTATTCAGCGGCTTTCTTGATTGGCGAGTGGTATACGTCTTCACCAAGGAGAGCTATCGAAGACGAAGCGGAAACGATCAAACCTGGCTCGAGCCATAATTTTTAGCCAGATTTCCTCCTATTTACTGGTCAAGCGGACCCGAGAGTATTAGATTTCGGTACAGGTGAAAGCTGCGGTTTTCGTTTTTCATATTACTTTTCGACCGGGAAGGGGAGTGGCCGTGGAAAGTCGTTTTGCAAAAACCTCCTTGGCTCTTTCCATCTGCGCAATTTTAATAGCTGGTTGGGCTGCGTTCGTTCAGCAGCGAAACTTAGATCTCCTGGAATCTCAGCTCGGCGCCATTAAGGTAGCGGCACACCTACAGCTCTATAATAAGGAATCCGGCGAATGGAGCGCGCCGGTCGATGCTAAGAAAATCAAGAAGCTCAAAGAGACTGACGTTATTTTTCCGTGGGACTTGAACGTGAGGGTAGACCTAGATAACACCGGCTACAACACAGTGGGTATCGCGGAATTTGGAATATATGTAGGTGACAAGGACGAGTCGGCGGTCAGCGCGACTTGCTGGGGTGATGAAGAAGCTGATGGCAGTATGTTCGCCTGCGCATTTCCCCTGCAGATCGATGCGCAAAAGCGAGCTTCTGTCATGCTTTCCCTGGGCGCGTTGGTGCAAGACGAGTTGCAGTGTAATAGATTCATTGAGGATAACGGTGTCGTCGCCTATGTAAAAACTATGGATGGGCGTATTTTTACTTCTAAGACCAACGTATCTTTACTCATTGCCGAATATTGCCCAGTAATAGAGACTCCGCCGGAGTGAATAGCCTTGAAGGAGTGGTATTGGTTCAATGTGCAAGATTTGGTTTAAAACAAATTTATATGGCCAACTCTTCGCACGCGCTCGACAACAGGCGTCAACGCAGGACGGAGTCTCACCGTGATCCAGTCTTGGCTGTCTCCCGGGCACCAACGGGAAAGTAGCGACGTCAAGGTATCGGCGATAGACCACACTTCTGAACGCAAATACGTACGAAGGCAAAATTTTTTCGGCTCCGTAATCGTTGAATCTCTAGCGGGTCAGCCGTCTAGTTTCCGGTGTCTGAGGAACGCCGGTGTGTGGCACTGTATGCAGCGCACCACATTTGGCCGGACCGGACCAACCTGAGCACCAGGTGGCAGCTTGACCGGCTCAATGTACTGTTTGCCGGGCAGCGGCACAAAGGGGTCAAGCTGGTATGGATCGTCCCCAAGCAAGCTGGCAACCTGAGTCAAGCCGGCTTTGATAGATCGCATCCTCAGCTTCGCGCTGTAAACATTCGGGCGTGCTTCAATCGCGAGGACATCTCGACAGGACGACCGAGGACATAGACCGAAGGTTGACGAATCCCCCAGGCAGTGCGTTGGGATTCTGGAACCAGACGAATTAGTTGGTCTGTTCGCTACTAGTAATCCGCGAACTCGCCACAGTTACTCAGTCAATTGCGAAGCGGAATTTGAGTGTAATGCCAAGCAACTAGCAGAAGAAAGAAAACTATACCTGCGAGGTGTCCAGGACATAACAAGCACCAAAATTGCGGTTCGTTATTCGCGGCTGGAGCCCCAATGAGCAGTGGAGTTGCAACAGACCGTCGTTACTCACCGAAACCGAGACCAGCCGGACTCGATCAAGTTCATGTTCACCTCCACACGTACGCGGCAGCGACCGGTATCAACCGGTGTTGACCATGCCCGCCTGATAGGCAATGATCGCCGCGTGCACCCGGTTCCGGGCCTCCAATTTGGCCAGCACGGTGCTCATGTATCCCTTGACCGTGGCCTCGGTGAGCACCAGCCGCTCGGCAATCTCCGCATTCGAATGACCAGCGCCGGCCAGGGCCAGCACCTCGCGCTCCCGCACCGTGAGCCGGCTGACCGCTTCGATGGCCCGTGCGGCAGCGGCATCATCAATGCTGCGCACCCGGTCCACCACCCGCCGGGCGATGCGCGGGGAGAGCGCCACGGCGCCCTCGGCCACGGCACGGATCGCATTGATCAGTTCGCGTGGGTCCGAACTCTTGAGCAGGAAGCCGCTCGCCCCCGCGGCCATGGCCCGGTCGATGTAAGCCTCCTCGCCGAAGGTCGTGAGCATCAGCACGCGGGCCTGGCCGTTGTCCGCCATGATGCGCTCCAGGGCGGCCAGCCCATCCAGCTGGGGCATGCGGATATCCATCAGGATCACCTGGGGCTGCAGTCGCGAGGCCAGTTCCACGGCGCGCAACCCATGCTCGGCCTGGGCAATGACCCGAAGGCGCGGGTCGCTGGCCAGGATGGTCTCCAGTCCGGTGCGGATCAGGGCATCATCATCCACGAGCAGCACCGTGATGGGAGTGGGAGTGGTCAAGGCGTGCCCTCCGGGGTTTTGGCGGGGTACAGCTGGTCGGCGGAGACCAGCTTGTTGTTGCTGAAGCACAGCCGGAACATTTCGTTTCCGAAATCGAACGGGCCGGTATGGGCGGCATAGTACCGGCATTGTGAATTCTCCGGCCGGGCGGGTTCCGCGGTGATGGGCAGCGCCCGGTCCAGCCCCGGCGCGGTGACGATAGTGGCAACAGCTTCTGCGCTCATCCCGAGTTCGAGCCGTTGAAAGTCGCTCGGGTGCAGCGCGGTCGCCCGGTAGGTGGCATCCAGGACGTACACCAGCCCGCCGCCGAGCACCCCCAACAGCACGACCGGCACCAGCACCGCCGCCCAGATCCGTGCCGAGCGCCGGCGCGGGGCACGGGCCGGCACCGCCGGAAGCCGCTGCAGGCGGGGTATGCGGGCGAGCACCTCGAACCGGCCGTGCCGATGGGTGACCTGCATGGTGCCGCCGCTGCCTTCCACCAATTGGCGCAGGGCCTCCAGCCCGCTGGCCCCGGGCCGGGCGACGGCTTCTGCTGCCGCCCGGTTGCCGGCCCGCACCACTACCGGATCCCCTCCAGTTCCAGTCTTACTGTGAGACGGGAATCCTGCGCGTACTTCGCGGCATTGCTCAATACCTCGCGCACCACCTGATGCACGGTCTGGGACCACCAGGGTTGGGGGAGGGTTTCGGGAAACTGGCCGCGCTGGTCCACTTCCAGCTCCAGGCCCCCGGCCCGCGCCTGCGCCAGCAGGTCGTTCAGCGAGCCACCGCGGGGCTGGAGCGGGGCAGCCTGCCCCTCCTCGCGCAGCACCCCCACAATTTCGTGCAGACTGGCAATCGCCCCATCCGCCCGGGAGCGGATGTTTTCGGCCTGGCTGCTCAACTGGGGGTGATCCTCGGCCTCCAATTGCAGCGCCCCGGCCTGCAGGGCCAACAACGCCAGGTCGTGCCCCAACTCATCATGCATCTGGTTGGCAATGCGAGTCCGTTCGCGCAACTCGGCCTGTACCACCAGGTGCTCGGCTTCGGCGGCGCGAAATGCCGCGGCGTTGTGCCACAGCCGGCCTACCCACCAGCGCAGGATGACAAAGATGACCAGGGTGGCCAGGCTGGTGAAAACCATGGTCTGGACGCTCAGGCCGGTGAACAGCAGCACCGGCAGGGCAAACAGGGCGCCAAGAGCCAACGCGAGCAGGCCAGGGGAAAGCCGTGGCAGGTGCCGCCCGGCCAGATAGGAGCCGACCACGGCGAACGGGGTCAACCAGAAGGCGAGGTTTACCGGGGTGGCCACCGGCAGCAGGAAGGCGCACAAGCCCAACACCACCGTGAGCACTACCGGTTTTCGCCACCTGACCATGACCTCATGCTATCGGTGCCGCCGGGGCGCGCCTACCGACGAAAGTAGGGGTTCCCGGCTTTTCAATTACCGTCCCAGGCCCGGTGTGTGCCAACCGGTGCGGTTCCTAGTCTGGAAGCCGAACAAGGAGGAAACCCATGATCACGTTAAAGGAATTGGGCAAGGACTACGGCGCAACCACCGCCGTGCAGCGCCTGGACCTGGAAATCAGGCCCGGTAGGGTCACCGGCTTTCTGGGGCCCAACGGCGCCGGCAAATCCACCACCATGCGCATGATCCTCGGACTGGACCAGCCCACCCGGGGCCGTGCCCTGGTCAACGGCCAGCCCTACCGGGAGTTGGACAGGCCGCTGCATCATGTGGGAGCGCACATCACCGGCACCGCTGGCCACCCCGGGCAAACGCCGCGACAGTTCCTCACCGCCCTGGCCCGCAGCAATCGCATCCCGCGCCGGCGGGTGCACGAGGTGCTGGAAGAGGTGGGCCTGGCCGCAGTGGCTCGCAAACGCATCCGCGGGTTCTCCCTGGGGATGCGGCAGCGGCTGGGCATCGCCGCAGCGCTGCTGGGCGAACCGCCGGTCCTGATCTTCGACGAACCCATGAATGGCCTGGATGTGGAGGGCATTGAATGGACCCGCGGTCTGATGCGCCGCCGCGCCGCGGAGGGGGCCACGGCCTTTGCCTCCAGCCACCAGATGAGCGAAGTGCAGCAGGTGGCCGATCATCTGGTGATTATCGGCCAAGGACAGCTGCTGGTGGAGGACCCCACCCAGAACCTGCTGGAGACATTCGGCTCCACCCTGATCACCGTGCGCACCACGAACAACCCTGCCATGGAAGCCGCGCTCACCGGCGCAGAGTTCAGCTGCAGCAGCACCACCGACGGTGCCCTGCTGGTCAACGGGGCAGAGCTGCCACGCATCGGGGCACTGGCCTACCAGAACGGCATAGAACTACATGAACTCAGCCAGACCCGCGGCTCCCTGGAAAGCGTCTACACGCAACTGACCCAGGACAGCGTCCAATACACCACCAACAATCCCAAGGCGGCCCGACCATGAAAACACAAACAGAACCCACCCTCCCACGGCACCGGGGTTCCGGCAGACACAACGCAATCGGCAACCAGGGGACGGTTCTGGTCCCGGCGATAGCGGCCGAACGGACCAAGTTCTTCTCGCTGCGATCCCTCACCTGGATGTTGTGGCTGGGCATAATTTGCATGGTCGGCACCGCCTGGCTGCTTGGCGCCAGCGCCAAGGCCAGTGGCGATAACGGCTTTGACACCTATACCCCGGCACCCGAACTGGTGTTCTCCACCCTCCAGCTGGCCCAGCTGTTCTTCGCCACTGCGGCGGCCCTGTGCCTCACCACCGAGTACTCCTCAGGCACCATCACCTCCAGCCTGCAGGCCGCCCCGCGCCGCGGCGTGCTCTACGCTGCCAAGGCGGTGTTCCTGTTCGTCACCGGAACGGTAATGGGAATCGTGGGGGTGGGACTTGGCACCGTTCCGGCGGCCCTCTCCGCTCGAGAGTACGGAGTTTTTGACGCCGTGGACCTGATCCGCGCGCTCGCCGGAGCCGGAGTGTACCTGGGGCTGATGATGCTCATGGTGCTGGGGATTGCGGCGCTGTGCCGCAACTCTGCCGGCACCATTGTGGCGGCTCTGGTCCTGCTGATCGGCATGCCCCAGCTGCTGGGCCTGGTAAATGTGCAGTGGATTTCCACGGCTGTGGACTATCTGCCCACGGCGGCGGCCACAGTCCTGGCAACCGGAGCCACCGAACCCTACGGCAGCGGGATGGCCCTGGGAGTCCTGCTGCTTTGGGCGGCCGGGCTGCTTAGCGCTGGCTGGCTCTCGCTCAACTATCGGGACGTCTGACTTTACTAAAACCGAAAGAGCGTATAAAGAACATGAGTCTCGTGTTGTCAGGCTTTGAAGAGCTCTAAATTGGGCAACCTGAAGCGGTCTTATGTCTTGAGTCGGATCAGGGCTGTGGTATGTCCGCATAGCAAAATGGCTTGGAAAGTGGTAATCGCAGCTATCTGCAGGCCGCTAGTGCCAGCATGTGGAACGTCACCATTCTAAAGGTAGTTGCTAAGTCTTAGAAGGGACAGGGCCACCAAGGGCTGGTGGAGGTGCCACGTCCAAAAATTATCGCAGGATATAGCCAAGTGAACGGAAGGCAGGGTACCCCAAGTATAGAATTGTATTCTATTACCCCAGCGAACCTTGAGCGGCCTGGACGTTGCAGTTACTGAAGCATGCACCACGGAGGATGATGCCAGTAGTCAATTTCACAGATGGTAGGATCGTCAGTGGGAGATTTTCAGGTAGCCTGAAAATATCAGTGTCACAGACTTACGCGCGAGAATACTTGCAACAATTAGTTGGATTGCGCAAGGTTACCGCTAGGTTTAACTTTGCAGAATGTAAAGATGACCTCGATCGTACAGGGTCTTGCCTCGTGAAGATTGTGACCGAGAGGCCCACCGAACAAATAGGAGAATAACCGCGGTGGAGTTGCGTGATTATCTAAGGATTCTTCGCAAGTATTGGATACTGATCGTAGCGACTACGCTGCTAGGAATGGCTGCCGGTGCCGGAGCCTCTCTCGTTATGGCTCCCAAGTTTGAAGCAACAACTCAGCTTTACGTTTCGGTGCGCGGTGAGGGACAAGCCGTTGGAGATCTCGCCCAAGGCTCTACTCTCGCCCGACAAAGTGTGTCGACCTACGCCGCGATTGCTACGACTGAGAGCGTGCTAGGCCCTGTGGTAGATGAACTGCGCCTCGACTTGACTTCCAGCGCTCTTTCGACGCGAGTCCAGGCCACGGCTCCGGCAAACCAGTCGCTCGTGACATTAACCGTCCACGGTGAAGACCCTGCTCAGACCGCCGATATTGCCAATGCTGTTGGCGAAAGCCTGAAATCAGTCGTAGAAAATGATCTCGAAGCTTCCACTGTCGAGGGTGACCCAAGCCTGGTATCGCTTAGTACGGTTCAGCCAGCGGCCGTTCCCGGTGCCCCGGTCAGCCCGCGGGTGCCGCTGAACATCGCATTAGGTACCCTCTTGGGCTTAGCATTTGGGGTCGGCATAGCTGTTCTGCGCTCCGCACTGGATAACCGGATTCACTCGTTGCAAGACATTGCGCAAACCACGGATGTGCCGTTGCTAGGCGGAATTATCTACGATCCGGAGGCTAGCAAGCGTCCTCTGATCGTCCAAGCTGATCCTCGAAGCCCCCGTGCTGAGTCGTTTCGAACCCTTCGTACTAACCTCCAGTTTCTGGCGGTTAGTGACTCTGAAGAAAGGCGAGGCCGCAGCTTCGTAATCTCCTCCGCTGGGCCTGGCGAGGGCAAATCGACCACCGCGTCAAACGTGGCCCTGGCCCTGGCCGAAACTGGCTCTCGTGTCGCGTTAGTCGATGGCGACCTGCGCCTACCGGGCATAGCCAGGTACATGGGAATCGAAGGGGGTGCGGGACTGACTGACATCTTGATTGGTCAAGCGGAGGTTGCTGACGTTGTGCAGCGCTGGGGACGAAATGACCTTTATGTGATTCCCGCTGGAAAGCTACCGCCTAATCCAAGCGAGTTACTAGGTTCGCGTGCCATGGAAGAGCTGCTCACTATGCTAAACGAGCACTTTGACTACGTGATAGTCGATGCGCCGCCGCTGTTGCTGGTCACTGATGCAGCGGTGCTGAGCAAGCTCACGAATGGTGCATTACTGGTGGCTGCCTCCGGCTCGACTCGTAAGCAAGCGCTGGCAGGTGCTGTAGACAGCCTTAAGTCTGCAGGGGGCAAGGTGCTTGGAATTATTGTTACGATGCTGCCTACCAAAGGCCCGGATAGTTATGCGTATGGAGCTTACGGTGCTTATGGAAGCTACGGCGGCGACAAAGAGTCTCCGGAGTCATCTCCAAAGGGAAAAGCAGTTGCTGCGATGCCAGATGGACCGATTGGACGACGAGGTCAGCGGTAACTCATGGAACAGTTGTTTTTTAACGAAGTCTCGCCGCATGGTCCATTCCGGATCCTGACTGTCTGCACAGGGAATGTTTGCCGTTCGCCGCTCGCCGCGTTACTACTGCGCAAAGAGTTGGTGGGGTTGCCAGTGGAACTCTTGAGCGCGGGAACGCATGCCCTGGTGCACGAGCCGATGTCGTTGCAGAACCAATGGATTGCTATTGATTACGGTCTGGGGGACGCTGCGGAGCACCGCGCCAGACAGATCACCAAAGCCGAAATCCGCTCGTCGGATCTGATTCTCGCTTTGAGTCGCGACCATCGGCGTCAAATTGTTGAAATGCTTCCGCGCGCAAGTCGGTATACGTTCACGTTGCGGGAATTCGCGCGCTTGGGTAAGAGCGTTGCCGAAGAAGATCTTAGACGCTTTGCAGGGACATCCGTACCCGAGCGCTTACGCAATGCTGTTGAAGCGACGGCGCAACTTCGCGGTTCGCTGCCATTACTCGATAATCCCGCTGATGACGACGTTATCGACCCATACCGTCGAAGTGAGGATATTTACTGTCAATCTGCCGAACAGCTAGTACCTGCCGTCAGCACGGTCGCTCTTTTCCTAGATCGTGCGGCGGGGTTGAACCCATGGTGAAGCAAGCACCACGGCCAAACCACCGTAAGACCCCTAAAGCAATCTGGGTCTCGGGCCTAACCACTCTAGCGTTTGTAGCGATTATCCTTTCTGCGTTCGCTCTGACTTAGACATGCATCCCACGAATGAAACTGTGCTCCCGCAGACTACGAGATTATATGCGAGCATTCGTTTGGCGAGACTGACACTATCTTGAACGGTTTTGGGTGCTTCGGCGGAGCAATCACTGACTTAGCGTAGAGGTTGCTAAAAGTTCTGATTGAGGATTGGGCTCCGTACCAATCATGTACTTGCTTTCCATTTTAACTGAGTAATTTTCCAAGTCCAGAAACATCCTCTGTACTGAGACTTGACCGGCTTCCGTATAAACTATGGTCAATACCATTGAGCGGCTTCTGTTAGTCGACGTCAGCGTAACAAAAGCCGCACTACGTGATCACGGTTTCCGCTTGGTTGTACATTTGTATTAGAGAACGTGCATGCGTTCGCATGATCGTACATCTTCTCCGGATAAGTGGTCTAGTACCGAAATAAATGCCTAGCCGGGTGCAAAAGTAAAGTTGGGGGACCATGCCGCTAAAGGCAGTTCAGTTACGTCGCGCGCGCTTACGTTCGCTTCTGCAATTAAATATTGATTGCACAATTTGGCTTATCGTAATGATCTCTGCGGTGGTTCTGCGGTTCGAATTCTCTCTGGAGTCGGTAAACTGGCTCTCGACCATCATCCTTGGGGTCGTAGCTGGCCTGCTACATGTCGCTATTGGATATTTCCTCGGACTCTACTCGGGCCGCTTTCAGTACGGATCTTTTGCGGAGGTACGGTCCCTCTCCTTGTCCATTCTGACAGAGTCCATACTACTCACGATTGCAGTCTTGGGCTTCGGTCCATTCTTTGAGGTTCCTCGAAGTTCTGTATTGATCGCTTTCCCGTTCGCATTGGTGTTGATGTTCGGTGTGCGCTACTTGCGGAGATTATCCTTGGACCACGCCCGAAAACCTGACATAGGTGCAACGGCGACGCTGGTCGTAGGTGCGGGCAACGCGGGAGAACTCATCATCAGAAATATGATGACGGACCCGGACTCCCCGCTACGACCAGTGGGATTACTCGACGATGACCCTGCAAAAAAGCATCTGCATTTACATGGCGTCCAAGTACTAGGTGGCACTGATCAGATCGCACGGGTCACCGCCTCAACAGGGGCTGAAATCCTGGTCCTGGCAATCGCCAACGCTGACGCGCCGCTGCTTCGTCGCCTCACTGATGCCGGGATCGATGCCGGGCTTCGCATCATGGTGATTCCGACTGTACAGCAGCTGCTTTCTGGCAAGGCGACGGTCGCGGACCTGCGTTCTGTTAAGATCGAGGATCTACTAGGTCGGCACCCAGTGGACACACGAATAGAAGACATCGCGGGTTATGTAACTGGCAAGCGAGTGCTCGTGACGGGCGCTGGCGGTTCAATCGGTTCCGAGCTGTGCCGTCAGCTGTATCGTTTTGGTCCTAAAGAGCTGATCATGCTTGACCGAGACGAAACCGGTCTTCAACAAGCTCAACTCGGCACTGTAGGTCATGGATTGCTCGACACCCATGACGTGGTGCTCGCAAATATTCGCGATGCTGAGGAATTGGACCAGATCTTTGCTAGTCGACGACCTGAGGTAGTCTTTCATGCTGCCGCGCTTAAACATCTCCCATTACTTGAGCAGTACCCGGACGAAGCATGGAAGACGAATGTTCTCGGTACTCGCAACGTCGTGAACGCCGCGCGATCGGTGGGTGTGTCTACGTTTGTGAACGTTTCGACCGATAAAGCTGCGAACCCAACCAGCGTGTTGGGTCACTCCAAGCGGGTTGCCGAGAAAATCACTTCCTGGGCTGCCGAAGACACCGGCTTACGTTATCTGTCCGTTCGATTCGGGAACGTTATCGGAAGCAGGGGATCAATGCTGCCTACCTTCCAGTCACTCATTGAATCAGGCGGACCGGTTACCGTTACCCATCCTGAAGCTACGCGATATTTCATGACCATTCCGGAAGCGTGTCAGTTGGTCATCCAAGCTGGTGGGATTGGTCGCGCTGGCGAGGTGCTAATTCTCGACATGGGGGAGCCGGTGAAGATTCTTGATGTGGCTAAACGCATGATCGCAATGTCAGGGAAGAAGATCGAGATTGTCTTTACAGGATTGCGCGATGGCGAGAAACTGCATGAAGAACTTGTGGGCTTTAATGAGAGCCTCGAACGTCCTTTCCATCCGCAAGTCTCACATACTCGGGCTGAACCGCTTGCGCCGGAACGACTCGACAAAGCAGGTTGGATGGCCCATATGGCGAATACACGTCGGAATCACGACACCGCGGTAGTTTCGCGGGCGAACACGGAGCATGCAGAAAAGTGAACAACCGTATACTCATGTCATCTCCGGATGTAGGAGAACTCGAAGAGCACGCAGTGCTTGCGGCCATGCGCAGTGGATGGATCGCTCCGCTCGGTCCAGATGTTGATGCATTTGAAACTGAGATAGCCGATCGCGTCGGCGTTTCCCACGGCATCGCGCTGAGTTCTGGTACTGCCGCATTGCATTTGGCATTGCTGACGCTAGGCGCCACACGAGGTGATGTCGTAGTAACCTCGACGATGACTTTCGCCGCTACTACCAACGCGATTATGTACACAGGAGCCGAGCCTCATTTCGTCGATTGCCTACCACATACAGGAAACATGGATCCCGAGTTGCTTCGTCGGGCGTTGGTTCGTTTACAAGAACAGGGTAGGCGCGTAGCAGCTGTCGTGCCCGTTGATCTGTTGGGTAAGGCGGTCGACTACACGCAAATTCTATCTATCGCTCAAGAGTTTAACGTTCCGGTTCTTTCCGATGCCGCTGAATCCCTTGGTGCTAAACATCGTGGGAAGCCCGTCGGCAGTTTTGGGGCTGCGTCCGTTTTTTCCTTTAACGGGAACAAGATCATGACGACCTCCGGCGGCGGCATGTTGATGACTGACGATGAAGAGTTCGCGAACCACGTGCGTTATCTAGCAACTCAAGCTCGCCAACCTGTTATCCACTACGAGCATCTGGATGTCGGGTACAACTACCGCATGAGCAATCTTCTTGCTGCACTAGGACGCGCTCAGCTCGAACGTCTGGATGAGATGATCGCGAAACGTCGGAAACTACGTGACGAGTACAAGAACTTGTTTGCGAGCATGCCAGGTATCAGAGTTTTTGGTTCTGAACACGACGATGAAGATAACGTGTGGTTGACCGCAATCTCGATCAATGAGTCTGTGACTGGTTTTGGTCCCAAAGATCTCGCCTTGGCATTAGCAAGGAATAATATCGAAAGCCGACCTATCTGGAAACCAATGCACTTACAGCCAGTATTCTCGCAATACGAAGGCGAGATTAGTGGAGTTGCGGAGCAACTGTTTAAGACTCATCTGACGTTGCCCAGCGGTTCCGCTCTTTCGCAGCGACAGCGTGAGTTTGTTTACGACAAAATTTCTGAGTTTATCGGGGCGCAGAAATGAGCGCGCAGCGAGGTGCGTTCGACGTAGTCAAGCGTGGGATTGATCTTATCGGTGCAGGCACAGGACTTGTTCTGCTCTCGCCTGTCATCGGCGCGACTGCTCTGCTCGTGCGCGTAAAACTCGGCTCGCCCGTGCTGTTTAAACAGGAGCGGGCTGGATTAGACGGCAACGTTTTCACGCTTTACAAATTCCGGAGCATGCTCGATGTGGACGCGACGAAGGGGCTGGTCACAGATGAAGACCGACTCACGAAGTTCGGTCAGGTTTTACGCTCGACGAGTCTCGATGAGCTGCCGTCGTTATTCAACGTCCTGAGGGGTGACATGAGTCTCGTAGGGCCACGTCCATTGCTTGTAGAGTACTTGAACCGCTACACCCCGGAACAGGCGCGCCGACACGAAGTGCGCCCCGGTATCACAGGGGCAGCCCAGGTCAGCGGTCGCAACAGCTTGACATGGGAGCAAAAGTTCGCGTACGACGTGGAATACGTCGATAACCGTTCCTTCATAGTGGACATGCTCATCCTTCTTAAGACCACCAGGTCGGTTTTCGCTCGTGAGGGCATCAACCAACAAGGGCATGTATCCATGGCTAGATTCGGAGATTCAGATGGTTGAGGACATCGTCGTCATCGGGGCAGGCGGGTTTGGGCGCGAAACTCTTGATGTCATCGAAGCCATCAATACCGCATCAAGCGGAGCGATATGGCGGATTGTCGGTGTCGCAGATGATGCCCCAGCTGAGATCCAACTGGAGCGAATTGCTGCGCGCGGATACGAATACTTGGGCAACATGGAAACTGCATTGCAACGCTTTACATGCGCCACTTTCACTGTTGGAATTGGCGCACCGCGAGCGCGAGTCAAGCTCGCGACAACTTTCGAGGACGCAGGATGGAAACCTGCAACTCTGGTTCATCCAGATGCGGTTGTCGGTACAAACTCTGTCATCGGGGAGGGGTCCATCGTGTGTGGAGGGGTGCAACTGTCAACTGAAACTACACTGTGTCGATACGTTCATCTGAATCCGGGAGCAGTCATTGGGCATGATGCTCTACTCGGTGAATTCGTTTCCGTGAACCCTGGGGCGGTAGTGTCCGGTGAAGTCGAGATCTGCGATCGAACTCTAGTGGGAGCGGGAGCCGTCATTTTGCAAGGACTTTTCGTAGGTAGCGACACGGTTATCGGAGCGAGCGCATGCGTCACACGGGATTTAGAACCGAATGTGACGGTGGTTGGAGTTCCAGCGCGTCAGCATTTAGAAGCGAGCGGCACTTGAGGATTTTAATCGTCTCACAATATTACCCTCCGGAAGCAGTGCCGATTCCAGGTGATCTTGCACAGGGGTTGGTGCGCCGCGGCCACTCGGTTCGTGTGCTTACGGGGTATCCCAATTATCCAAAAGGCGAGATCTTTTCAGGTTATGGTCAAAAATGGCGAGAACAGGAACGACACGGGGAAGTTTTGGTCTCCCGAGTGCCGCTATATATGGATCATTCGCACAGCGCTGTCAAACGGATCATGAACTACTTGTCATTCGGTCTGTCTGCGGCGACAGCAGTTAAAACTGCCCGCACAGCAGATGTTATTTATGTCTATGCGACACAAATGAGCGCTGCATTCGGCCCTTGGCTCTGGCGAATTCTAGGCGGTCGCCCGTACGTTCTTCATGTGCAGGACCTGTGGCCAGATTCTATTGTTGGCTCGTCGATGGTATCGGAGGGCCGGGCGGGACGACTCATTTCCAGGATGCTGGAGCCTTGGCTACGGAGCGTGTACCGCCGCGCTGCCGCTGTCGTTGGTATCGCCCCTACGATGGTGGAGACATTAGTATCCCGAGGGGTGTGCCCAGATCGTGCACATCTCATTTACAACTGGGCTGGTGCGGATGAGACGTTTGATACCGCCCTCTCTCCAGTCAAGGAGCCACGTACCGAGGTAGTCTACGCCGGAAATGTTGGGGACATGCAGGACCTCAAGACGGCGGTGCGCGCAGTCCATGCAGCGGCTGACGCTGGAGTTGGGTTGACTATTATAGGAGACGGAGTTGCTCGCGAGGGGTTACGTCGGTTGGTTTTTGAACTCGGTGCTACAAATATCCGATTCGTAGATCCGGTACCACGCGAAAGGATGGCTGGCATTTACTCGAGGGCGGATTATGCGCTCGTATCCTTAAAGGACATGCCGGCATTCTATGGAACCATACCGTCTAAATTCCAGGCCGCACTCGCAGCTGGGGTGCCAGTTATTACGACAGTACAAGGAGATGTCCGGACGATTGTGGATGAAGCTGACATCGGTTTCACCGCTGACGCTGAAAGCGTCAGTTCACTAGAATCAATACTCCGAGCTGCGGCAAAGCTCAACACTCAGGAGCGTGAGGAAATGTCCCAGCGCGGACGCACCGTCTATGGCTCGAGGTTTTCCCGAGAAGCGGGGATCTCCAGAATTGAAGAAGTACTTGCCGATTCAGCGAAGGGAAAGTGAAGCGCACGATGAGCGAGTCATACGAAGGGGCGCGAATCCTCGTAACCGGAGGGACAGGCTCATTCGGGCACACTGTAGCGAAAAAGTTGCTAAGCAGAGATGTCTCCGAGATTCGTATCTTTAGCCGAGATGAAGCGAAACAGGATCAAATGCGTCACGAGATTAACGATGGTCGTGTGAGGTTCTATGTGGGCGACGTTCGCGATTTCTATAGTATCGATCGTGCCGCGAAAGATGTGGATTACATGTTTCATGCGGCAGCATTGAAGCAAGTTCCTTCGTGCGAGTTTTTTCCCATGGAGGCAATGCGCACGAATGTCGTTGGTAGCGACAATGTAGTTCGAGCTGCGGATCACAACGGAGTGAAGAGTGTCGTTTGCTTGAGCACCGACAAAGCGGTGTACCCAGTGAATGCCATGGGAATGTCGAAAGCGCTTATGGAAAAAGTCGCACAGTCATATGGGTTAAACAATCCGAACACTGATACAACTGTCTCGTGCGTTCGCTATGGAAACGTGATGTATTCCAGGGGATCAGTTATCCCCCTGTTCATTCGACAGATCAAAAGCGGAAAGAACATCACAGTAACCAATCCCGAAATGACGCGCTTCATGATGTCCTTGGCTCACTCCGTCGACCTTGTTGAGTTTGCATTCCGAAATGCTCAACAGGGAGATCTTTTCGTCCGTAAAGCCAAGGCGTGCTCGATTGGGTCGCTAGCGCAGGCGTTGCTGAACCTTTTCCGGTCTAAGTCCAAGATTGAAGTGATCGGAACACGACATGCGGAGAAACTATCAGAAGCACTGGCAACACGGGAAGAGCTTTCTCGTGCCAGGGACATGGGGGACTACTTCCGCGTCATGGCCGATAATCGAGATCTTAACTACAGCGTCTATTTTGAAGAAGGTGACATAACCCGCAACCGCTTTGAGGACTACGACTCGCACACGGTCGAACAAATGGGCGTCGCAGAGGTAGAGGAACTGTTGCTTACCCTTCCAGAAGTGCGAGATGAACTGCGTCTTGCAGGCCTGTCCGTTAAAGCGATCGACCAGCTATGAGTCGGTATGCAGTTACTGGCGCCGGGGGCTTTCTCGGATGGCATCTCCGTGCGGCGCTTCAGGAAAGCTGTACGCCTGTCGTGCCAGTGCCCGTCGGTAAGGGGTTCGATTTGGCGCAGGCAAGCAATGCTATTGATGGCAGTAGTCGTGCAATTCATATCGCCGGCATCAATCGAGCTTCAGACGAGGTAGTGACTGGAGGGAACATTGCTTTTGCGGAGCAGTTCGCGTCTGCCCTTCGCACAGCTGCCAGTCCGCCCCCCGTTGTAGTGTATGCGAACTCGACACAGGCAACGAACGGAACGGCGTACGGTGAAGCAAAAGCTCGTGCGGCAGATGTAATTGCCGCCGCAGCCTCGAGTATCGGCGCAGAATTCTTAGATCTGCGATTGCCGAACATCTTCGGTGAGCACGGACGTCCATTTTATAATTCAGTTACTGCGACATTTAGCCACTTGATTGCAACAGGGGAGAAGCCGGTTGTCGAAAACGACAGGATGCTCACGCTCTTGCACGCCCAGAACGCGGCTGATCTATTAATCGGCAAGGCTGAGATTGTATCGCAACCCGCGCTCGAGCAGCACGAAACTGTATCAGGACTTTTGCATCGTTTGCAGGAAGTCGCGAAAGTTTACACCCACGGAGAGATCCCGGACGTCGCCGATAACTTTAGTCGGGATCTGTTCAATACTTATCGCTCATTCACCTTCCCGAACCAGGCGCTAATTAAATTGACTCGTCATTCCGACTCGCGTGGTTCGTTTTTCGAAGCTATTCGCTCGCATGGTGGGCAGGCTCAGTCTTCGTTCTCAACTACAATGCCTGGGGTCACGCGAGGGGATCACTTCCACCGACGTAAAATTGAACGTTTTACTGTCTTGCACGGACAAGCCAGGATTTCCCTTCGACGTCTCTTCACTGACGAAGTAATCTCATTCGAGGTATCCGGCGATTCGCCTCAAGCTATAGATATGCCGACGATGTGGGCTCATAATATATCGAACACAGGAGATGATCTGCTGTATACGTCTTTTTGGACGAATGACCTATTTGACCCTAATAACCCCGATACAATCATTGAGGTAGTTTAGAATGACTAACAAGTTAAAGGTCATGACTGTTGTAGGAACCAGACCTGAAATAATTCGGCTTTCCGCGACTATCAAGCTGCTCGACGAGCATACTGAACAGGTCCTTGTTCACACGGGACAAAACTACGACTACGAACTCAACGAAGTATTCTTCACAGATCTTGGTTTACGCAAGCCTGATCATTTTTTAAATGCAGATACCTCATCACTTGGGGCTGCTTTGGGATCGATTCTAACGAAGACCGAAGCTGTTCTATTAAAGGAAAAGCCAGATGCGTTTCTTGTGCTCGGAGATACCAACAGTTGTATTTCGGCCGTGATTGCAAAACGGATGAAGGTTCCTGTGTTCCATATGGAGGCGGGTAACCGTTCATTTGACGAGAATGTGCCTGAGGAAACGAATCGTAGACTGGTAGATCACGTTGCTGACTATAATCTCGTCTATACCGAGCACGGGCGTCGGAACTTAATATCTGAGGGAATCCATCCCGCGCGCATTTTACTTACTGGGTCACCGATGCGCGAAGTACTGAGTCAGAACCTCCGCAAGATTCAAGCGAGCGATGTCCTTGAGCGCCAAGGGCTAAAACCTAAGGGATACTTCTTGGTGAGCTTGCACAGAGAAGAAAATGTAGACGATCCAAAACGGTTGGCTACAGCTGTGGCATCACTTCAAGCGATTTTTGCCGCGTATAGTATGCCCATACTTGTATCTACTCATCCTCGTACTCGAAAGAGACTGGAATTCTTGGATGAAGACCAAAAAAGGAATATTTCTTTTCATCCACCTTTTGGGTTTCTTGACTATATTAAATTACAACAAGAGGCTAAGGCAGTACTCTCGGACAGCGGTACTATCAGTGAGGAAGCAAGCATGCTGGGATTCCCCGCGATCACAATGCGTGATTTCATCGAGCGGCCTGAGGCCCAAGATGTCGGCGCGATAATCACTGCAGGCTTACGTCCCGAGGACGTCGTCGATTCCGTTCGGATTGCAATTGATTTCCATTCACGACGAGAGCACCAACCCCTGCCCTCAGAGTACGGAGTCACCGATACCTCTGCGCGAGTGTTAGCTTTCATCCGCTCGGCGGCACACTCTCATTACGCACGATTCGGAATAAGAGCGGCTGAAGAGCGGGATGAAGAACTTGTTACTCATAACCCCTCGAGAGACGGTTCCGTGTAGTGACTAGGATTGTAGTAATAGGTTCGTTGGCTCCGGATACCTTCGCAGATAATATTGTTGATGCCGGACGACGTACAGGGTACGATATAGCCGGTGTGGGCCCTGCACAGCCTGAAGCTGGCCCAAAGGAAGTGAGAGGGCTCCTAGGGTTCTCCGCTGAGAAACTCCCAAAGCTGCGAACGCAGCTTCAGCGTCGTCTTGTTGAAAATGTGGTGAGCTATCAGCCGGACGTTGTCATTGCCGTGGACCGACGCCTAAGTGAAGAATCGGTCAAGCGAATAAAGGCAAACGGTGCAAGAGTTGTTCTTTGGTACCCGGATGCTGTGCACAACCTCGGTCGCCATGATATATTCATGGCGGGGTTCGATAAAATATTCTTTAAGAATCCTTTGCTCGTTGAGCAACTTACAGATGTATACGGAATTCGAGCTGCCTATTTGCCTGAGGGAGCAAACCCAAATTGGCATCAGCCGATCGGTGAGTATGGGACAGATATACGGATCACTGTCGCGGGTAATTTGTACCCTACGCGCGCCCTTTTACTAGACCGACTTCTGGCCGAAGGCGTTCCATTGAGAATTTTCGGGGCCCCTTTGCCGTCGTGGATCGACTTACCACGAATTCGTGCTGCACATATGAACTACTCGATAACAAGAGAGGAAAAATCACAAATTTTCCGAAGTTCGGTCGCTGTCCTCAATAATCTACATCCTGCAGAGTTTGCTGGATCTAATTGCAGGCTATTTGAGGCCGCAGCATCTGGAGCGGTCGTGCTTACGGAGCCTCGTCCAGGAATGGATAAACTATTTGAATACGACAACGAAATCGTTCCATTCCAGAGTTTTGAGGGCCTACTAGATGCTTATAGAAGACTTGTAGAAGAGCCCGATTATGCACGCAATATTGCAAATCGTGCAGCACGACGTGTTGCGAAAGATCATACTTGGGATCATAGGCTCAAACAGTTGCTCGACTCTATCTGATGTGTTATCAGTTTTCCGACATGAGGCAGGATTATGAAGACTCATAATGCAGTCATCCTGTCGACTTCCATCAATGTGGGTATGGCCATGTTAGGAGCGGTCACTGGAGTAATCACAGCACGCGCGTTAGGCCCCGAGCAACGGGGTTATCTAGCGGCAATAGTAGCCTGGTTCACGATCTCTCTCGTTGTTTCAGAGCTAGGACAGAGCGCAGCAGTCACCTTTTTTACTGCGAAAAATCCAGAGCGCAGTCGAGTATATATATCTATTGCTCGCAAGGCCATGCTGATGGGGAGTGCCATAATTCTTTCTGTCGGCATATTGTGCGCTGATCTGCTGTCCAATGGCGATGCTCAAGTATCGATGGCATACCGGGTGATATTGATAGGTACCCTTGTAAACGCAATCGCTGCACCTTACGTGTATGCTTTACAGTCTTTATCAAATGCTTTTTGGAATATTGTTAGGTTTTCCCAGCCAGCTTTATATCTAATATGTCTACTATTTTTGCACCTGAGCGGACAGCTTTCACTCACGACAACAGTCTTGTGCATGATTGCGAGCTTTATAGGCCAGCTCATAATTGCCTGGGTATTATTTCGGCCCTTCAGACAGAACAAGTTAAGGTCTTCGGGTAAGGAGAAGGAAGAACTAGCGAAATACGGACTGGCTCAGGCTTCATATGCAATTCCGGCCTCGCTCACGGAGCAATATGACCGCGTTGTTCTATCGTGGACTGTGAGTGCGTATGAGTTAGGACAATACGCCGTAGCCCTGACAGTTTCTCAGGCCAGTCGTGCGTTTGGAACTGCTATTGCTAGTGTGGTTTTTCCTCTGAGTGCAAAGCTCGGAAAAGCTGAATCTTCACGCGTCTTATTAGAGCGTCGAAGTCTATTGGCTACGGCTTTAGCATCATCTGTTGCGCTACTGTTGATCGGATGGATTGCCCAACCGCTGGTACCAATCGTGTTCGGCGATGATTTCAGAGAAGCTTTACCTCTTATCTGGCTATTGATACCGGTCGTTTGGCTCCGTGGGATCAATGCTCTTATTGCGGTTTTTTTGCGTGGCCGTCACTACCCTTTTTATGCCACGGTCGGTCAATTGCTCGCTCTCGTCTGCGGTGCTACTATGCTAATCTTTTTAGTCCCTGGTTTCGGTCTCATGTCAGCGCCTATCGGATTCTTTATCGGGGAAACTATCGCTCTATTATCTAATATAATATATCTAAAAAGTGCCAGAAAGAATGCGAAGCTATCGTAACGCATATACGTGATACCGATAATGAATAGATGGTGCTTGTTATAAATTATATACAGTAACTTATTCGTTAAGTTCGCTTTACGGATATATAGTCGGACATTGATTGGAAAGCAATGATTACTAACTCCTTGTATTCGCGGGTTCAGTACGGACCTGCAGTGGGAGATCGGCTAACGCGAGCAAAGATGAGAACTGTTAGTATTCTCGTCTTCTTCGTGTTAGCAGCGTTACTTGGAATTGTCGCTTCGGCTCGTACCAACCTCGACGAACAAATATATATAGGATCTTTGGCATTGGTGGCCGTACTGATTGCTTGTCTTCTCAGTGTGGCAAACGGAGCGCCAATACAAACATTGTTTAACATGCGGTTGGGCGCGTGGTTTTTCGGATACGCCGTAATAGCATATGGTCTATCTACGATTACAATTCTCGATTCTGAGTGGGTTAGTCCTCAGATTTCACTTTCGTGGATTCCGAAGACCCTTCTGTTATTAGCGGTTGCTTTCCTGGTAGCTACTATCGGTTATCATACGCGTTTGCTGTCGGAATTCCTTGGTCTTCCGATTCGAGGCGTTGGATTGTTCCTTGTAAGAAAGCGATCTTTCAGACCACGTACATTAATTGCTCTTTATGCAGTTTTCGCACTTGGTGTCTTCGCAGACGTCATTAAGGTTGTACTTACCGGACAGTACGGATATTTAGGTAGTACAGGTGCTGTGACGTCCCAAACAGCAGCATGGTATGTGCAGCCTTTGATTATACTTTCTGCAGCGAAATACGCTGCAATTTCGGCGCTTACAATTTCTACCGTTGGTAAACGAATAAAAGAAGCATCGTTGTTGCTTATACCGGTATTAGCAATTGCCACGCTTCTTGGTATCTTGACAGGAATGAAGGAGTCATTTTTAGATGTGGTATTGGCTGTTCTCCTTCCATGGATTTTTTTAAAGAAGCGAATCCCCGTCTTCGGAACGATCGTTGCGGGGCTTGTTTTCGTCTTGGTTGTCACTCCCTTCATCACTCAGCTTCGTGGAGAAGTACGTGGGAATAGCGTCCTGAACGTTCAGGAAGGAGGTACTTATGCGATATCTCAACTTTTCTCACTGGACAGTTATCTAGCAGAGACAGATTCCGCCGAGTCAGCTGCGCAAGTAGCAAGCAGAATTAGGTTGATTGACAATTTAGCGCTAATTCAGGCCAATACTCCGAGTTCTATTCCCTATCGAGACCCGAAAGAACTTGTATCTGCACCTTTGACAGGGGTCGTGCCACGTGCAATTTGGAGTGACAAACCTGTCCGTCTTGCAGGTTACGATTTCTATAAGACTTTCTATCGGGGTCAAGGGGAATCATCGAGTGCCATTACGCCACAGGGGTCGCTATTCATGTTTGGTGGTATTCCAGTTTTACTACTAGGGATGTTCTTGATCGGGGCTGTGTTACGTGCAGTAGATGATTCTCTTAATGCCCTTAGCAACCCACAGTCTACTATTCTGCTCGTACTTTTTGCTTCGGTTGTTGTGAAACAAGAACTCGATGTTCCTGGGTTCCTTGCTAGTATTCCCATCATGGTATTGACATGGATCATGGCGGTGTTCCTTGTATTTAGGAGTCGGGGTATTCACGAAGCCTAAGACACTAACAGTCCCTCAGGGAATGAAAAGACACCTGCTGATCATTAGAATTAAAGAGAGGTAAACTTGATAAGTTTTCGAAACAGTCTTAATGAGTTCCGGTTCACTCCTTTAAAAGTTAGCCGAAGGATTTTTCGGTTCCTAAAGGCGCTTTTACTTTTCTTTCTGTTAGAAGTTCTCAGCCGATTTTCCAGACGTCCATTCACTAGTCCGGATAACGATATAGTTATTAATCTAACTTCTTACGGGACGAGACTAAAAGTAGCACACCTCGCTATAGAATCGATTGCAATAGGTAAACTACGTCCCGGAAGAATCATTCTTTGGCTCGATTCGCCAGATTTTGAAAACATTGAGAATCGAAAGAACATTCGACGGGCGATTGCCCGCGGGCTTGAAGTGCGGTTGGGAGATGATAGATACCGTGCACACAACAAATATTTCAATTTCGTAATCTCACAGGAGCCTGGCTACTTAGTGACGGCGGATGACGACGTTTTTTACCCTCGCTATTGGTTGGACGATCTGTGGGCTACGTTCAATCGAGGAAGACGTGAAGATATAGCAGCGCATTGGGTCCGGAAACCTATTTTCGAGAATGGCCAGCTTGCTCCTTATTCGATGTGGCAAGCGGTCAACGATGATTTTTCTAGGATTGGACGGTTCAGTTTAGGTGTTTCCGGGGTTATGTTTCCGCCTAGCTTGCAGAAAATATTACTTAGCGAGGGCGAGAGGTTCTTACAATTGTCCCCACTTGCGGATGACGTCTGGATAAATAGGTGCGCTTTGGAAGGTGGCATTTCAGTTCGCCAGTGCAGAAAAGTTCCCCTCTCGGCGATCGTCGTGCCCTTCACGCAACGAGCAAATCTCGCCTCCGAAAATGTCCTAGAAGGTGGTAATGACCGCCAAATTGGGCAGAGCTACACCGAGAAGCATCGCGCGTTGCTCAAACGGAGCTGTAGCGGTTGTTGACAGGAATGCACTATTAGGTTGATAATCTGAACGGCGCAGGCATCTGTGAAAAGGTGTCCGACGGCAACAATTCATCTTTGGTAAGTTTTCGAATTGCTCAAAGAACTTATGGCCAATAAACTAGTTGCCCCTTCATTTTACATTCGAATTCAATCCCGCCTGCCGTCGGGTAAATAAACATTGGGAGAAGTGCGTTGCCAAGGGTTAAAGTTGCTATTTTTACTCATTTGTATCCCCCTGCGGTCAAGGGGGGAGGTCCCATTCGTTCTACGGAGGCGATGGTTGAAGAGTCCCCTTCCGATTTCTTACCAATTGTGATCACAAATGACCACGACCTTAACGAGCAGGCGCCGTTGGCAGTGCAGATCAATTCATGGACACGCCATGCCCGTTCGATGATTCGGTATACATCCGCTCGTTCAGTAGTGCAGCTGTTCCGAGGCTATGTAGACGTCAGGCTACAGCGACCTAAAATACTTCATTTTAATAGTTTTTTTAATTCCAAATTCACAATTTTCCCTCTACTACTGTGGCGTATCGGCTTCTGGGGAAAACCAATTTTATTGCTTGCTCCTCGCGGTGAGTTCGGGAAAGGCGCCTTAGACCGTCACTCATTCAGAAAACGCTTTTATATAAGGTTTTTTCGTATTCTTGGTATAGACCGTGCTGTAATCTGGCATTCAACGGCTGCCCTTGAGACTCAGAATATTCGCAGTATTTGGGGGCCGAGAGCAAGAATCGTCCTTCGTGAGAACCATACCTTACTGCCCGTAAAGGCTTTATTCTGTATAAGGAAACCGCAACTTGATATTCAATTTGTCTTCCTTGGCAGATTGGTTGAGCACAAAGGGCTGTCCGTTGTGCTGGAAAGCCTCCGCCAAGTATCACAACGCGTCTCCCTCGACATCTACGGTCCTGAAGAAGACGCTGTTTATGCTGCTCGTTGCCGCGATCTTGTTGTGCTACTCCCATCTAATGTCTCGGTTAGTTTTAGAGGTCCGCTCGCGCCCGAGCAGGTTCGTGAAACGCTCGCTGCGTACGACGCGCTCTTAATGCCCACATCAGGTGAGAATTTCGGTCACGTGATCGCAGAGTCCTTGTCTGCCTCTTGTCCAGTATTTACAACCTCTTACACGCCTTGGACCAGTATCCTGAACTCTGGTGGCGGGATCGTAGTGAACGATCGGGAACCCGAGAATTGGCGCGCAGCGATCGAACGTTTCATAGCACTCCCTCTCGAAGCGCGGACCGAACTGCGAAAATCTGCCGGTGAAGCATATCAGAAATGGAGAACACAACCGGAAAAGCAACATGTGTGGAGTTTGGTCACGAACACAAACTGAAAGATACGTAAAGCATCGAATGTTTTATGAGCATTGAGTTACGGTCCAAGGCTTTTAGTTCGGAATATATTTTGTTTCTGTTCATCTGTTGTCCCGGAATCTAGATAATATTGTAGTATTTTCTGAAGCATATGACTCTGGTACTGGTCTAAAATAGCGGACAGGATAGTCGACGGCGTTTAACAGGAATACTATGATGTCTGAAGCTTTCAGATATTCATGTGGAGCTTCGAAGCTTTTAGAGCGGCCAATATCGTGCTGGGAGCCACCCGTTATTGCGGTTTATAGCCACCAGCCCGCAGTGTCGATCTATTGGCGAGGACTGGCGACTCCGAACGAGGAATCCTACCGTGAATGCAACCCGTGTCTAATGTTTGGCACCCGAGTATGCCTTGCGCATATTGAACCCTCCGGTTTCGAACCAGATCGTGTTGTGCACGATACGGTCCATGATCGCATCAGCCTACGCGGCAGCGCGCAGTCGGGCGTGCCAGTTCGACTGCTTGTACTGGGTGCAGAAAATTGTCGAAGCGGCATCATGCCTACGCTCCATGAGCTCGAATATGAACCGCGTGAGTTCTGCGCCAGACGGATCCAATAGCCATTCGTCCAGCACTAAGACCCTGTTGTTGGTATATTTACGCAACAACTTCTGCTTACCCAGCGGCTTATTGACTGCTTGCTGCCATTCTTCTTCAAGTCTCGGCATCCGCACATCTCCGGTTCGATACCGATGGGTGCCGACCTGCTTCGCCAGCGCGCAAGCCAAATACGATTTGCCGGATCCGGTGAAGCCTTGAAAGACCAGGTTCCTGTTCAGCTCAATGAAACGGCAGGTCGCCAGTCACGCCAGCAAAGACTGGTTCAGCTCACGATCTTCGATTCGATCCACGGTGCGCAGGTCGGTGTTCGGAGTATCGCAGTCTGGCCCGGCGGACCAGCCCGCTTGTCTTCGTGTTCATGAACGATCCGTGGGCTTCATCCATCGTCAGTTCGATCCGGGCCTCAACACTCAAGGACATGCTCACCGCGCACGATTCTCGGAACGTTGCCGTTACTAGGTGATTACAGGTACCAGTGAGTGCTAAATCATTTCAGAATGCGTTTCCTTTGTCTTTTGCTTGATAATAAGTTGATGCTAAAGCTTCTCAACGGTATCGCTATGTAATGAGTTTCGGGTATCCAGCACTGGGGTGTCGCTAGATTCCAAAAGGCTAAAATCGAACTCATCGTGGTCGGTGATTACGATTATGAGATCGGCGTTTTCTATCTCGTGATTATTCAACTCAACTCGCTGGATGCCCTGGGGCCAGCGAGATAGTGGAACCAGGCTATCGGCCGCTGATATAACAGCGCCAAAAGTTTGTAGCAATTCGATCACACGTAATGCTGGAGCTTCTCGACTATCACCGGAGTTTCTTTTGTAGGAGACTCCGACGACTAGAATGCGTGCACCATTAACTGATTTTCTCTCGCGATTGAGCACCTCGATCGCTCGTTGGACTACGTAATCAGGCATGTGCTCGTTAACATCATTCGCTAACTCTACGAATCGGAAACTTCGTCCGAGACTTTGCCTCACCTGCCATGATAGATAACTTGGATCAACAGGAAGACAATGGCCGCCGACACCGGGACCGGGGGTGAACTTCATAAAGCCGAAGGGCTTGGTAGCAGCGGCTTCGATAGATTCCCATACGTTAACACCTAAATCGTGTGCAAATATAGCGAGTTCGTTAACGAGAGCGATATTTACATGACGGAAGGTGTTTTCCAGCAGTTTCGTTAGTTCTGCTTCCTTTGGCGTAGACACGGGAACGACTGTATCTACCAGCTTTGAGTAGAAGGCTTCGACCTGATTTAGCGACTTTGGCCCGACCCCTGACACCACTTTGGGAGTATTGACAAAATTCCAAATCTGGTTGCCGGGATCAATTCTCTCAGGACTATAGCCTACATTGAAATCAACTTCGGCTCGTAAGTTAGACCCAGATTCAAGGATCGGAACAAGAAGCTCTTCAGTGGTGCCCGGGTAAGTTGTCGATTCCAAGATTACCGTGGCCCCGGTGGTGAGGTGAGCCGACAGCGATTCCGCAGCGCTTTCAATGAAGGACAGGTCTGGAAGTGACTCACGGAGCGGCGTCGGAACTGTGATCACTGCAATATCGAAATCGCCAATTTCAGTGTAGTCGCTGACGGGACGGTATTGACCCGACTCTAACGCGCGGTGGACAGCTTCAGATGAAACGTCCTCGACGAATGAGATGCCTTGCGCCAAAGCTTCTACGCGAGAAATATCGAGATCAATGCCAACTACCTGGTAACCGACTTCAACGGCTCTCATCGCAAGGGGAAGCCCCACATAACCCTGTCCCACTACAGCGACAGATTTAGCCGTCGATTCCATACAGCAGCCTTTCTAGATTTTTATGTCTTGCTCTGCGGTGCCGATTTGCCCGCTCAAGGTCTGATTCGAATTCCACACCCGTCGATCTAAGTTTGTCACAACTGACGACGAAACGATGTTTTGGCCCATTGTGTTGCTGGCGTTTGCCACTTTACTGCGGAATCATGCTCGTTCTACTATTGCAAACCTTAAAATCAACGCTTCGCGGACGCCACGGTCTGTTGACCCCTCCATTTTACAAGGCGATTCACGAGAATCTGTAGCTGCTGGGATATGGCCCGGACGATCTAATGTTGGCCCGGGGGTTTCATTGTTCGGGACGTCATTAACGACCAGCTCTTCCAGGATCGTGGGCTTGGCCGCCTTGTTACCTAGCCGGTAGATGTTGGCGAGCTTCCTCATGACCTGATTGCGTGCGCTCATTGTCAGTTCCATGCTGCTCAGCAGATACCCATAGAGCCCAAGAATTAAGAGAAGCGTTGCCGGAGGTTTTCTTGCTACGCAACGTAGTATCCGTCAAAAGCTTTTCGTGCGTCAACGAGAGGTCTGCATAAACGCACTGCGTTTGGGATAATGAAGGAACTGATCCGAACAGCACGATGATGAGAAAGTGCGTTCGTTCCCGTGCATCTCGTTAGTTTCCAGGGTTAAATCGATAGGACCTTGTATGATATTTTATTCAATGAATGGTTTTATCCCAGCGAAGCAACATCGTGGACGCCGCCTGACTGCATTTATTTCATTTGTTTTCGCTATTTCTTCCGTCACTTGGGTAGCGATGGTAACTAGCAAAGTGCTAGCTCCGACACCGGGTACAGGAAGGCATGCTGACGCTGTGATTTCACTTGCTCCAGGTAATTCCCGCCTGCCGACTGCTCTTTATCTGTATGCGCAGGGCAATGCCGACGAACTTGTGATTTCCTGGTTTCCATCACGTATGAGTCAAGAAGTAGTAGAACCAGAGAGGGGGTGGTTGGGTGACCAGGTGTGTAGCAAGGACTCTTACGATGATATCCATTGCTTTACGCCGGCAATTGATAGCACCTATGGTGAGGCACTGAGCGTAAAAGAGTTGGTATCAGAACAAAGATGGCAATCTATAACTGTCGTCACTAGTCGTTACCACGCGTTTCGTGCAAAATTCATCTTCAAACGCGTTTTGCCTCCCGACGTAGACGTTGAAGTCGTGGTTTCGCCAACTAAGCTTTCTGTGCAGGACTGGGTACGTCATATTATTTATGAGAATGCGGCCTTCGTTAAGGCGGTCTTCGAGACGGCTTTCGAGTAACCATGATGCGGTTACATGCGAATAAGTGAAGAGATGTAGCAATAGTCTTGCTTTTGCTATGTATAGATCTTGTTCATGTTTTGAATACCAACTGAACTGTTCCTACTTTACATGGCGTGGTCTTGCCACGAATACGAAGCTCTTGCTATTCCAACCCTGGAGTCAATAGGGCCAGAGTTCTGGGAAGGCAAGAAGCGCTCGTATCACAGAAGCTAGAGCGCATGTTCATCTGACGACTTCGCTACTTCTCGCCACTTCAGCCTGGAGATACGTCAAACTGTACTTGTTGTCGCTATAGGTATCCTCAGAAACGGTCTTTTAGCCTCGGTATTAGGCACAGGAAACAGCCCGGTTCAGCGATCTGCAGCTTCGCGAGACACGCGATCGCACTAGCTGAAGTAGTGTCGTCTCATCGACGCGATCAACTTGTTAAGGTCAGCACGCAGAAGCATGTGCTCCACTGCGAATGTTTGGGATCGGAGCAGCTGTTCAAGGCGGAGCGGTGTACCTGCATCATGAGTGAAACTGTGTTGTACTTGCATTCGCGGTGCAGGCATCGTAGATGCACGCAGACATCGATTATGTTAGAGCCACCAGAGACAAACCTATTGCTAATAGACCTATCGCACCCAGTGCGACTAACTTCCAGGATAAAGGTACCCGAGGTCCGACCCGATATTGCGGATAGCCGTCTTTACGATTAACTCGCTGCATGATAATTCCCCAAAAATATATGCGCGTGAATACTGTTGTCTGACTGATCGTATCAACCCGGAGGCGAATCAGTAAGCTTTCGTCGTCATGTTAATGCGACAGTGATGTAACCAATTGTTGCCGGGGTCTACTCCTCGTTGCCCTTCTCCTTCTTCAGCATTTCCTCGACCTCGCGGCGTTCCTTTCGGCTCACCGGGATCTGCCCGGTCTTCGGGTTGATCAGATCGGCATCCGAAGACTGGACCCGCTGGGCGGTTTTGCGGGCCTTGGACAACAGGGTGTCGGACTCCGCATCCACCGCAGCAGGCTCACCGTCGGCCGGAAGCGGGGCGTGGGCGCCCACCGCGGCGGCCGTGCCGTACTTCGCCTCGCGCTTGGCCTGGCGGCGGGCCGCGCTCCGCTCCTTGCGCCCCTCCACCAGACGGTAGAGCACCGGCACCAGGATCAGGGTCAGCAGGGTGGAGGTGACCAGGCCGCCAATGACCACCACGGCCAGCGGTTGGGAGATGAACCCGGAGTGACCGGTCAGACCCAAGGCCATGGGCAGCAGCGCGAAGATCGTGGCGGCACTGGTCATCAGGATGGGGCGCAAACGCTGGCGGGCTCCATGGGTGATGGCATCATCCAGGCTCATGGCCGCGCGCTCCGGGGTGTCCAGCCGATATTGGTTGATCAAGTCGATCAGCACGATCGCGTTGGTCACCACGATCCCCACCAGCATCAGCATGCCGATCAGGGAGGGCAGGCCCAGTGGGGTGCCGGTCAACAGCAGCAGGCCAATCGAACCGGTGGCCGCGAACGGGATGGAGACCAGCAGGATCAGCGGCTGGATCAGTGACTTGAACGTGGCCACCATGATCACGTACACGATCGCCACGGCGGCAATCAGCGCCAGGTACAGCTGCTGGAAGGACTCGGCCTGCTCGGTGGCGGCACCGCCGAGCTTCACGCTGGCACCCTCGGGCAGATCCATGGAATCCAGTTTGTTGGTGACCTCCGTGGAGACGGCACCCAGGGCGTTCTCTTCCGGGGTCAGGCTGACCGTGGCGATGCGCTCGTTGTTCGAGGTGGTCACCACCTGCTCAACCTTCTCGATCTTCACCTCGGCCAGGTCGGAGAGCTGCTTGACGCCGGTGGCGGTGGGGATCTTTAGTTCCTCCAGCTGCTTCTGGCTGGTCAGCTCATCGGGTTCACCGATGTGGATCTGCAGGTCGGTGAAGTCGATGCGCAGTGTTCCGGCCGGGATGGGGGAGAGCTGGGAGGCGACAATCCCGGCCAGCTGGGATTCGGTCATCCCGGCCTCGGCGGCCTTTCTCGCGTCGATGTCCACGGTCACCTGTTCGCGCTTCTCCGAGAGGTTGTCGGTGATGCCGGTGACCTGCCCGATGCCGGAGAGCTGCTCGCGCACGGAGGTGGTGGCCTCGGAGAGAATCCCCTCGTCCGGAGCGCTGACCTCCACGGTCACATCCGAGCTCATCATGCTGCCGGAACCGGCCGCCACGGTGATCTCCTGATCCTTGGGCAGGTTCAGGTCCTGGATGTCGCTGCGCACCCGGTCGGCCAGTTCCTCCTGGTCCAGGTCCGCATCGGTGATGACGGTGAAGCTGGCGGTATCCGAGCCGGCGGCCCCCATCATGGCGCTGAGCATGTCCCCGGAACTGCCCACGGTTAGCTGCACGTCCTCGATGCCCTCGGTGTCCTGCAGCAGGTTTTCGACCTTTTCGGCCTGTTCCAAGGTGGTGTCCAGTGCGGTGCCGGTCGGCATCTTCTGGGTGATCTGCAGGGAGTTCTCCCCGGTGCCACCGAGCAGGTTGGTGTTCAGCAGCGGGGTCATGGCCACGGTGCCGCCCAGGATCAGCACCGAGACCAGCAGGGTGATCACCGGGTGCTTCTGGGTGCCGCGCAGCACCGGAGCGTAGCTGCGCTGCATCGCGCCCTTGTTCTCGGCCGTGTGGGCGGTCTTCGCCTGGCCGGTGCCCGGGCGGTGCGGCAGGAACCAGTAAGCCAGCACCGGCACAATGGTCAGCGAGACCAGCAGCGAAGCCAGCAGGGCAATAGTCATGGTCAGCGCGAACGGGCGGAACAGCTCCCCGGCCATGCCGGCCACCAGCGCCACCGGCAGGAACACTGCCACGGTGGTCAGGGTCGCCGAGGTGATCGCCCCGGCGACCTCGCGCACCGCCAGCAGGATCGCCTGGCGCTTCTCCTGGCCGTAGGACAGGTGGCGCTTGATGTTCTCAATAACCACAATCGAGTCATCCACCACGCGGCCAATGGAGATGGTCAGCGCGCCCAGGGTGAGCATGTTCAGGGTGTAGCCGAACACGTTCATCCCAATGAAGGTGACCATCAGCGACAGCGGAATGGAGATCGCGGTGACCAGGGTGGAGCGGATAGAGAACAGGAAGATCAGGATCACCAGCACCGCGAAGACCAGGCCGAGCAGGCCCTCGGTCGCCAGCGAGTTGATGGACTGTTCAATGAAGGGGGCCTGGTCGAAGACCGTGGTGATCGTTGCCCCGTTGCCCAGTTCGGATTCCAGCTGGCCAATGATGTCCTGCACCGCGTGGGAGATTCCCACGGTGTCCCCGTCCGGGGTCTTGGTGATGGAGACCGACAGGGTTTCGGCGCCGTTGGTGCGGGTGATGCTGGTGGCCTCATCGGCTTCGATGGAGACCTTGGAGACGTCTTTGAGCAGCACCGGGCCGCTGTCGGAGGTGATGGGGATTTCGCGGATTTTTTCCAGCGTATCGGGGGCCGAACCGGCGATCACCGGCAGCTCCAGGCCCTCGGTGTCCAGCGAGCCCACCGGCATCGGGGAGCCCGCGTTTTCGATCGCGTCCTTGATGTCCGAGGTGTTCAGGCCCTTGGCGGCCAGCTTCTGCTCATCGGGCAGCACCAGGATGTGCTGGGCGGCGCCACCGGAAACCGAGGCCTCGCGTACCCCGTCGATCTTGCGCAGCTTGGGCAGCGCGATGCGCTCCACATCATCATGCAGTTTTTCCAGGGACTCATCCGAAGCCACGGCCAGGTAGGCGACCGGCAGGTCGGAGACCGAGCCGGCGAAGGAGGAGGGTTCCACATCCTCGGGCAACTGGTTCTTCGCGTTGGAGATCGCGCGCTCCACCTGCGAACGGGCCCGGTCCATGTCCGTGCCGTACTCGAACATCAGTGAGATCGAGGCAAAGCCGGTGCGTGAGGTGGCCGAGGAGGACTCCAGGCCCTCCACCGCCTGCATCGCGGTTTCCAGCGGGCGGGCCACCTGCTCGTCCACCACTTCGGGGCTGGCCCCCGGCTGGGAGGCCATCACGGCGATCTGTGGGAACTCCAGGGAAGGAATCAATTCCTGCTTCAGGGAGCCCATCGAGATCAAACCGAAGATGGCCGAGAATACCGTGATCAGTGCGATCAAGGCACGGTTCTTCAAAGACAGATTGGCCAAGCGCTGCATGCGGATGTGGTCCTATGCGTTGAAAGATGAAAAGAGCTTGGTTTAACTTTAGTTCGTTGGCAGACGACAACAGAATCTGGAGCGGGATTCCGAGAAAATCATCCCTAAGGATGAAGGCTGAAGGAAACGTCGTCGGTCGCGTTCCGGGGCGGGGTACCTGCGCCTTCGAGTACGTGCTCACCGGATTTTGCGCGAAGTCGGGTTACCGCAGCGCGGCGACTGTTGGACGCCTTCAGCGGGACTTTTCCCGGCCGGCCCCACGGTATCCCGGCACCGTGAAGGTGCGCGGGCTTTAAAGACAGAAGACCCTGGCCACGAGCAATTTCGCACTTCTCGTGGCCAGGGTTCTGCAGGACGCCTACTTCAGCTTCAGCACCTTGTTGGTTTCGGCAGTCACTTCATCAAGCAGCTGCGGGTTCTCATTCAGCTTCACACCGTAGGACGGGATGATGTCCTTCAGCTTCGCTTCCCAGCCGGCGAACTGCTTCGGGAAGCAGCGTGAAAGCAGGCCGATCATGATCGGGGTTGCGGTCGAGGCGCCCGGGGAGGCACCCAGCAGGCCGGAGATGGAGCCGTCCGAGGAGGTGATGACCTCGGTGCCGAACTGCAGCACGCCGCCCTTCTTCTTGTCCTTCTTGATGACCTGAACGCGCTGGCCAGCGTGGATCAGTTCCCACTTCGAGCCATCGGCCTCCGGGTAGTACTCGTTGAGCGACGCGTCCTTCTTGGAGCGCGACTTCAGTACTTCCTTGATCAGGTAGGTGGTCAGGGACATGTTGTCCTTCGCCACGGCCAGCATCGGGACGATGTTGTGCGGGCGGATGGACAGCGGCAGGTCCAGCTGGCCGGTGGACTTCAGGAAGTTCATCGAGAAACCGGCATACGGGCCGAACATCAGCGAACGCTTGCCGCCCACGAAACGGGTGTCCAGGTGCGGCACGCTCATTGGCGGGGCGCCGACCGAGGCCTGGCCATAGACCTTCGCGTTGTGCTGTTCGCTGATCGAGTCATCGGTGCAGCGCAGGAACTGGCCGGAGACCGGGAAGCCGCCGTAGCCCTTGATTTCGTCAATGCCCGACTTCTGCAGCAGCGGCAGCGCGCCGCCGCCGGCGCCGACGAACACGAACTTGGCGTTGACCTTGAAGCTGACGCCGCTGGCGTTGTTCTTCACGGTCAGCTGCCAGCCGGCTCCCTCACGCCTCAGGCCGGTGACCTTGTGGCCGAAGCTGACCTCGGCGCCGGAAGTGGCCAGCGAACCGGTCAGGTCCTTGGTCAGGCGGCCGAAGTCCACGTCGGTGCCGCCAACCACGCGGGAAGCGGCGACCTTCTGGGAGGCGTCACGGCCGCGGGCGACCAGCGGGGTCCACTCGTTGATGGTGTCCAGGTCCTCGGTGAACTCCATCTCGGAGAACAGCGGCTGGGCGCGCATGGCCTCGTAGCGGGTCTTGAGGTACTTGGAGTGGTCCTGGCCGATCACGAAGGACATGTGCGGCAGGGCGTGGATGAAGTTTTCCGGCGCGCTGGCGTGCTGGTTGCGCACGGCCCAGGAGAAGAACTGGCGGGAAATCTGGTACTGCTCGTTGATGCCAATGGCCTTGGTCGGATCCACCGATCCGTCCGGCTGGGCGGGGGAGTAGTTCAGCTCGCACAGGGCCGAGTGGCCGGTGCCGGCGTTGTTCCATGGAGAGGAGGACTCTTCGCCTGCCTGGTCCAGGTTCTCGAACAGGGCGATCGACCAGTTCGGTTCCAGCTGGTTGATGAGGGTACCCAGGGTGGCGCTCATAATGCCAGCACCAATGAGTACGACGTCAAAATTCTTGGTTGACGTTTCAGAAGGCACGAGGATCTCCATCGACAGTGATACTTTGCTCTTAGGTCAGACTAGACCCATTACGTGAGGGGCAAGAAATTCTCAACCCGTCAACTTGCCGTTCGGCGAGAGTTTGACGTCCACGTACACCTCGTCTAGCACCGGCGAGGACGGGTAGTAGTTGACCACCGAATCCAGGGCGAGCGCCGAGATCGGGAACACCAGCGGCACAATGGGCAGGTCATGGCTCAAAGTGGTCAGGATGTTGCGGTAGGCGGCGGTGCGCAGCTCGCCCACGGCGATGGAACGGGCCGCCAGCACCTGGGCATCCAGCAGCGGCGAGGTGTAACCAAACTCATATTGCTTTGCGGCCAGGATTCCGGAAATGAAGTCATCCTCGTTGCGGTACGCCCCGGAGAAGCCCAGCAGGTGCAGGCCCTTGAACCCGTCGTGGCGGACCCTTTGCACGTATTTGCCGTGGGACCAGTCCACCGGCACCGGCTTGACCTTGATGCCCACCTTGGCCAGGTCCTCGGCGATCAGCGCGAAGCAGCGCTCGGGCAGTGTCAGGTAGTTACGGGCCACGTTGCGCGGGTAGGCGAACGGAATCGAGGAACCGTCATAGTCGATTTCCTCCAACAGCTTCTTGGCGTCATCGGGGGAGTAGAACAACACGTTCTCCGGGTTCTCCACCCCGAACGTGGGCGGCAGCAGCGTGGAGGCCGCCTTCGAGCCGCTGATGAACAACTCGCGCACCAGCCGGCCCTTGTCGATGGCCATGGCCAGCGCGCGGCGGAAGGCCGGCTTCTCCAGCCACGGGGCGTCATGGTGCAGCCCCAGGTAGAGCACGGAGAACGGGTCCCGGTTCACTACCATGCGCGCGTTGCGCACCAGGGTGCGCAGCACCTCCACCGAAACCATGTCAAAGGCATCAATGTCCCCGGCCAGCAGTTCGGTCTGGCGGTTGTGGGCCGAGGCGATCGCGGAGATCTCCACCCGTTGCGGGTGCTGCGGGTTGGCGTTCAGCCGCTGCTGGTTCCAGTACTCCTTGTTCACCTCCAGCAGCACATGTTCTTCGGTGCGCTTGGCAAAACGGTAGGGGCCGGTGCCGACGGGGTGCTCGGTGAGCTTCTCGGCCGGGTTGTCCTTCGGTCCGCCCTTCAGTGCCGAGGGGGCCGCGATGGCCAGGCCCGGCAGCGTGAACGCCTCAATGACCCCGGTCAGCCGGCGGCGCAGCTTCAGTTCCAGCGTGTACTCATCCAGGGCGCTGACCGAGGCGAAGTAGCTGGCCGAGCCGCCCTCGGACTTGCCGCTGAACAAGTCCTCCTCCAGCAGGGTGCGCATCGCCTCCAGCTGGGCCTTCTGCTGGGCCATCACCGGGGCCAGGTCCTGCTTGTCCCCGGCCTTGGTGTCATTCGGCGCCTGGGCCTGCTCATCATCCTTGGGCAGCTTCGGAATCTGCGAAGTGTGGTGGAAGACCTGGGTGAAGCCCTGCAGGGAGCGTGAGCGCAGCTCGCTGTTCATGCCCAGCCAGCGCTTGAAGTTCGCCAGCACCGCCTCGGCGTTGAACGCGGTGCCGTCATGGAACTTCACGCCCTGACGCAGCGTGAAGGTGTAACGCAGCCCGTCTTCGCTTTCGGTCCAGGACTCGGCCAGCCCCGCGACCGGCCCACCGGTCTGCGGGTCAATGGAAATCAGGGTCTCATAGATCTGCCGGGTGACGCGGAAGGAGTCATTGTCCCCGGCCACCGCCGGATCCAAGGAGAGCGGTGGGGCCGCCGCGGCAATCCTGAAGGTGCGCCGGGTGGCGTTGCCGGCCGCGGCGCCGGTGCTGGCAGCGGGTTGCGGTTCCGTGTCGGTGCAGGCGGTCAGGCCCAGCAGGACGGCCGCCAGCGACCCGGACAGTACGGCTCGACGCGTCACGGGCTGGCGCTCAATCGGTGGCACGGTGGCGGCTCGGCTTCCTGGTTCAGGGATCTGTGGAGTTATCGCATCCAACCCGGCGCCGGGCCGCGGTACACCGCTGCCAGGACGCCGGAGGATAGTTTCCAAGATAGCGCACCGATCGGTGAGGATTCGGTGCATTCACCGCTGCCACGCCCGGATAAGCCCAAAATGTGGCCGAAAGGTTATCAGACCTGACGCTGGTGCACGATGTTTTCCCCGTCCTCACCGCGTGACCAGGCCTGCACCTGGCGTTTGAGCAACGCCACCATGCGGGGGAAGAACGCCTCGGTGTTCCCGCCGTTGTGCGGCAGGATCAGCGCGTTGGGCTGGCGCCACAGTTCGTGGTCCTGCGGCAGGGGTTCGGGATCAAAGACATCCGAGGCCACGAACAACCGGCCGGAGGCCACTTCCCGGGTCAACGCCTCGGTGTCCACCACCGGCCCGCGGGCCACGTTGATGATGCGCGCCCCATCGGGCAGGGCGGCCAGAAGCTCGGCGTCCACCAGGTGGTGGGTGGCGTCATTGAGCGGCACGATCAGGATCAGCACCTCGATCTGCCCGGCCAGGGAGGCCAGCTCGTCAATGCCGTGCACCGTCCCGTGCTCGTCGGTGCGGGCGCTGGAGGCAAAACGCAGCAGGTTCACCTCAAACGGCTCCAGGCGTCGGCGGATCTCCTCACCGATTCCGCCCACTCCCACCAGGCCCACGGTGCGGTCGGCCAGTCCGGGCCAGCGCTGCGGGGCCCAGTTGCCCGCTTCCTGGTTGCGCACCGCATCGGGGAAACCACGCAGGGAGGCGATGGCCAGCCCCAATGCCATTTCCGCGGTGGCCGCGGCATGCACGCCACCCGCGGTGGCCACGCTGACCTTGCTGCCCACCAGATCGATGATCCCGTCATAACCGGTGGTCTGGGTTTGGACCAGGGAAACGTTCGTGGCCTGCTTGATGCTCTGTAGCCGGGAGAACTCGGCCATGTACGGGAACACCGCAATATCGATCTCATTCGGCTCGACACCCTCGAGGGCGCTGTCCAGGTCCCACAGCACCGGTTTCAGGTTGGCGGGAAGCTCACCGACCGCCTGGAGCAGCTCGGCGGAGGGGAAGGAGACGATACGTTGTTGGCTCATAACCCCACACTAATCAGTGGAGTCCAAAAGCGAACAGAATCCCATGTCATGACGTGTAATCCAATTCACGTACCGAGCGGCGGCATCGAATTTGCGCGAGGGGTGAAAGCTGGTAGAGTTACATCTCGTTGCGAAAGCGCGAAACGAAAGTTTCTAGACCATCGCAACGGGCACCTCTAGCTCAATGGTAGAGCATCTGACTCTTAATCAGCAGGTTCCGGGTTCGAGTCCCGGGGGGTGCACCAGTAAGCAAAGGCTCCGTTTCCAACTGGTTGGATACGGAGCCTTTCACGTTCCCGGGAAGACTAATCACAGCTGGCTGGTCGTGGCTCCGGGCTGTGGGTCGGTGCAGTCGCGAGCGCGCAGCGTTCGAGCCAATCGCCGAGCAGGCCCCGGATCAGCGCGGGCTGCTCATGAATCAGCGCGTGCCCCGCATTCTCGATCACGCACAAGGTGGCGTGCGGGTAGTGCTTCGGCAATTCCAGGGCATCCACGTACCCCACGACCGAATCGTGCCGGGCGGCCACCACCAGGCTCGGCCCGTCGTAGGTTCCGCTTCCCACATCCACGCTCCAGCGGGAGAAGATCCGTCCCAGCGCCTCCTCGTCCACCGATAGCGTCCCGGGCCGGATGTCTTCACGGTACCGTCGGGCGGAATCCCGGGTCTGCACCACAAAATAATCGGCGAACCCCTGGCGCTCGTCGGCCGACAATTCCTCTTCGGTTCCCGGCTCCCGGAACAGGACCTGCTGGGACGGAGCCTGGCTGGTGCTCTCGCCAATCGGGGCGAACAGCGCCATGCCGCCAATCAGTTCGGGATACCTGCCGGCCAGGCCCCGAGCGAGGTACGCCCCATAGGAGTGCCCGAGCAAAAGGGTGGGAGCGCCCGCCACCTGGCGGATGAAGTTGGCCAGCAGGTCAACCACCTCGTCATTGCCGGCCAGCGTGCCGCTGCCGGAGCGGCCCATCCCCGGCAGGTCCGGGATGATGAGCCGATAGTGATCCTCCGGAACAAGATCCCCCAGCGCGCTGTACAGCTCATGGTGGTCCACTCCGACCCCATGTAGGGCAATCAGGGTCCGTCCGTTGCCCGTATCGGAGTAGTGCAGCGTGATGCCGTCAATTTCGCAGTCCATGACCGTCCCCTGTGACAGGCGCTAAAACCGGTGTTGTTGCCCCAGCGCGGAATAACCCGAAGGTTTGCCTAGAGAATACTCCTGCCGGGCAGGAGACAACAGGGCGCAGTGCGAAGCTGCGCAACCGATGGCGGCGAGGTTGATGTGATCTATTGCATTGATGGAAATTCGTCCGCTACTCAACTCGTCTGTTCGAGAAAAGCAATTTGACTAGGGTTTTTGAAGGGTCCGGGACGCTTTTTGCGGATTTTTGTTTTCCCTGTGTTTCTGCGTATGATTGTATGCGTCGCAAGGACGAGTGCGGAAACGAACTAGTCAGCGGCGGTAAGCACCTCTAGCTCAATGGTAGAGCATCTGACTCTTAATCAGCAGGTTCCGGGTTCGAGTCCCGGGGGGTGCACAGTGATCCGATCTGATTTCTCAGGTCGGATTTTTTGTATACCGCAAGCACGATGAGGGGAACTACGCATGAGCACCGATACCGCAGCGAAACGACTTTCCGTAGGGGACACCGCCCCGACCTTTACCCTGAACGACGCCAAGGGCAACGCCGTTTCCCTCCAGGACTTCAGCGGCAAGAAGACCATCGTCTACTTCTACCCGGCCGCCTCCACTCCGGGCTGCACCAAGCAGGCCTGCGACTTCCGCGATTCCCTGGAATCCCTGAAGTCCCTGGGCTATGCGGTCATCGGCATTTCCCCGGACGCCCCGGCCAAGCTGGAGAAGTTCATCTCCAAGGAAGAGCTGAACTTCCCGCTGCTTTCCGACGAGGACCACCAGGTGGCCGAGGCCTACGGCGCATGGGGTGAAAAGAAGAACTACGGCAAGGTGTACGAGGGTTTGATCCGCTCCACCATCGTCGTGGACGAAGACGGAAAGGTGCAGCTGGCACAGTACAACGTGCGGGCCACCGGGCACGTGGCGAAGCTGCGCCGCGACCTGGGAATCGACCCCAAATAAGGCCCCGGAGTCGATTTCGAATCGGTATTCCGATCCGCTACACTGAGTGAGGTCACTTTGGCCTGTTCAGTTCAAGGTGTAGCGCGAGCGAGTGTGGCGGAATTGGTAGACGCGCTGGATTTAGGTTCCAGTGTCTTCGGACGTGAGAGTTCAAGTCTCTCCACTCGCACCAGCCGAAACCTCCCCGACGCGGGAGGTTTTTTGCTTTTCTCGAACCCTCAGGCGGCACCCAGTACGCCAGTGGAGCCGGGGATTTATGATGAAGGCGCGGCAGAAAAACTGCACGCAGGTGGAACGGACGGAACATGGACCGAGAGAAGCTTCCAACGATCTTCAGCCTCGCTGCCAGCGACCCCCAGAGCCAGCTGATCCAGCGCGGAGACCTCCAAGAGCAGGACCTGGCCCAGATTGACGCCATCATGGCGCAGATGGGCCGGCTGCGCGCGGTGGAGCGCAAAATTTCCCGGGCCTCCCAGCAGTACATGAAGCTCAACGAGACCGACATGCGGGCCATCCGAATGCTGATTGCCGCCAGACATCGCGAGGAAGTGGTTACCCCCGGGCAGCTGGCCAAGCACCTGGGCATCAGCACCGCCTCGGTCACCAAGATGCTGGACCGCCTGGAGGCCGGTGGGCACATTACCCGCCAGGCCCATCCCACCGACCGCCGCTCCCAGGCCGTGGAGGTCACCCCGGAAACCCATGTGGCCGCCCGCGAGCAGGTGGGCCGCCACCACGCCGCCCGTTTCGAAGCCGCCCGGCGCCTGACGCCCGAGGAGCGCGAAGTCGTCATCCGCTTCCTTGGCGGCACCGCCGATGACCTTGAGTCCAGCATTACCCCGCCGGACTCCGACGCCGCAGCCAACGGACAGCCCTAACCCGGCCCGCCGCTCGCTCGAAGCCATCACCACCGAAAGGGTGCGTCCATGAACGATCGGCAGGAACCAAACACCCCGCAGGATTCGGCCGCGGTTCAGGCCGTGAACCTGGTGTGGTTCCGCGATGATCTGCGCACCGAAGACCATCCGGCGTTCAGCGCCGCCATGGGCCAGGGCCCCACCGTGGGCATCTACATCCTGGATGAACAAACCTCGGGGATCCGCCCCCTGGGCGGGGCCGCCAAATGGTGGCTGCACCACGCGCTGCTGGATCTGCACGCATCCCTCGAAGCGCTGGGAGTGCCGCTGCTGGTGTTCCGGGGCGAGCCCTCGCGCGTCTTCGAGCACCTGGCCTCCCGGTTGGCGGTGAACCAGGTGCACTGGAACCGCCGCTACGCCCTGGCCGAAAGGGAGCTGGATACCCGCATCAAGTCATGGCTGGGTGAGCAGGGGATTGAAGCCACCAGCCACGCCGCCTGGCTGCTGGCCGAACCCTGGCACATCCTGAACAACCAGGGCGGCGCCTATCAGGTCTTTGCCGCCTTCTACCGGCGCATTCAGGAAGCGCAGCTGCGTGTTCCGTTACCGGCCCCCGGCGCCCAGGCACCGTTCACCCCGCCCTCCGGGCTGGAAGATTGCCCGGTTGCCGAACTGGACCTGTTGCCCACCCACCCCGATTGGGGCGGGAAGCTGGCCGCGGCATGGCAGCCGGGGGAGCGCCCGGCCCAGGAACGCCTGGACTACGTCATCAGCGAGGTTGCCGCGGACTACGAGGATGGCCATGACCGGCCGGATGTGGACGGCACCTCAAAGCTCTCGCCCTTCCTGCGCTGGGGCCACCTTAGTGCCCAACAACTGTTCTCCGCGCTGCAGCCGCTGCTGGAGGACGCCGGGGCGCACGCCGGAGCCGCGGCCATGCTGCGCCAGTTGGCATGGCGCGACTTCTGCTGGCACCTGCTCTACCACTATCCGCACCTGTCAACGGAAAACTTCCGGCGCGAATACGACGCCATGGGGTGGGCGTGGCCCAACGAGCAGGAACAGACCGTGGCCGAGTGGCGGGCCTGGACCCGCGGCGAAACCGGCTACCGCCTGGTGGATGCCGGCATGCAACAGTTGTGGCAGACCGGATGGATGCACAACAGGGTGCGCATGGTGGTGGCCAGCTTCCTGGTCAAGAACCTGCAGATCCATTGGCGGGCGGGCGAGGAATGGTTCTGGGACACCCTGGTGGATGCGGACCCGGCCAGCAACGCGGTCAACTGGCAGTGGGTGGCCGGCAGCGGCACCGACGCGTCCCCCTTCTTCCGGGTCTTCAACCCCGAGCTGCAGGCCAAGAAATTTGACCCGCAGGGCAGCTACGCCGCTCAGTTCGCGCCGCTCGCGCACGAGCCGTTGGTGGACCTGAAGGAAACCCGTG